>NZ_PZKQ01000108.1:0-4322 GCF_003046645.1 Escherichia sp. MOD1-EC6475
TAGGTAACCTGAAGGCTGATGACCAGCAGGCCGTTTTTGAGGAAAAACCACACTTTTAAAAGGGGATTGTCAGGCAAATGGTGTATTGGCAATGCATCTCTTGATAATGCACACTCAATAAGTAAATTTATTGAAATTATAATGTTAATTAATATGAATTTAATTTTCTTGGAAGAAAGTAAGGATTTCCCGTTTTATTACAGGTTTTCCTCTTTTTTTGGTAGAAAAAAATATTTGCTAAAACGCTCGACAGACAGAAATTAATCAGGCTATTTTCAAAACAGCCACCATCGTGGCAGCGTCGCTCGGACGGTCCGGGCGCTAACGTTAATCTGAGGAAATTATGGCTGACACTCGCCCTGAACGTCGCTTTACGCGTATTGATCGTCTCCCGCCCTACGTTTTTAACATTACCGCTGAACTGAAAATGGCTGCGCGCCGGCGTGGCGAAGATATTATCGATTTCAGTATGGGCAATCCGGACGGCGCAACCCCGCCGCATATCGTCGAAAAACTCTGTACCGTGGCGCAGCGCCCGGACACACATGGCTATTCCACTTCACGTGGCATTCCCCGGTTGCGTCGCGCCATTTCCCACTGGTATCAGGATCGCTACGACGTTGAGATAGATCCGGAATCAGAAGCCATCGTCACCATTGGCTCGAAAGAGGGGCTGGCGCACCTGATGCTGGCGACGCTGGATCACGGCGACACTGTGCTGGTGCCGAATCCAAGTTATCCGATTCATATCTACGGCGCGGTGATTGCCGGTGCGCAGGTACGTTCAGTGCCACTGGTGGAGGGTGTTGATTTCTTCAATGAACTGGAACGCGCAATTCGCGAAAGTTATCCGAAACCGAAGATGATGATCCTCGGCTTCCCGTCGAACCCAACCGCGCAATGTGTGGAACTGGAATTCTTCGAAAAGGTTGTTGCGCTGGCGAAACGCTACGATGTACTGGTGGTTCACGACCTGGCCTATGCCGATATCGTCTACGATGGCTGGAAAGCGCCGTCAATCATGCAGGTTCCGGGCGCACGTGACGTGGCGGTCGAGTTCTTTACCTTGTCGAAAAGTTACAACATGGCAGGCTGGCGTATTGGCTTTATGGTCGGTAACAAAACGCTGGTCAGTGCGCTGGCGCGTATCAAAAGCTACCACGATTACGGTACTTTTACGCCATTGCAGGTGGCTGCAATTGCCGCGCTGGAAGGCGATCAACAGTGCGTGCGCGATATTGCCGAACAGTATAAGCGCCGCCGCGATGTTCTGGTAAAAGGGCTGCATGAAGCGGGCTGGATGGTTGAAATGCCGAAGGCTTCGATGTATGTCTGGGCAAAAATCCCTGAACCGTATGCGGCAATAGGCTCGCTGGAGTTTGCCAAAAAGCTGCTTAACGAAGCGAAGGTCTGTGTCTCTCCGGGGATTGGCTTTGGCGACTACGGCGACACGCATGTACGCTTTGCGCTGATTGAAAACCGTGACCGTATTCGTCAGGCGATACGCGGGATTAAAGCGATGTTCCGCGCAGACGGTTTACTGCCCGCCAGCAGTAAACATATTCACGAAAACGCCGAATAAATGCATTCTCAGAAAAGCAAACAGGAGCCAGATGGCTCCTGTTTTTCGTTGCACAGTTTGCTTTTAGATCATCAGGGCAAAAGTACCGGCCCAAACGATGACCATAAAAGAAATGCCCATAAAGAAATATTTCACTTTACATCTCTCCGCGTAATTACAGTTACGCCTGAATGACTTCATTACATCTGATACAGTGAGCTGACACCGGGAAAACGACCTTAACAGGCCTCTGTTTTGCCGTGGGCATCACCCCAGAATTCTGAGCTGATTTGCTCGAGACGGCGCTAATGTACGCCTAAAACTAAATTGAAACAAGTGGCATTTTCTTATTTACTTTTAGTAACTTACGAGTGTCTCATATCGGCGACAGTTTAATTTCTGTCAGTAATAATTCATGATTCAGCGAAGGGGAAAGCCTTAAGAAAAAAGCCATAAAAACCATTGAGTTATTATGGCTAATTTGAGGAGGGAAGAAGAGCTGGTCGTTTGTTAAACGTATAACGACGCTTCACCCACCGGACGCGTTTTGAAGCGGCGGTGGATCCAGAGATACTGCTCCGGTGCGCGCATAATCTCTTTCTCAATAATCTTGTTCATATAAGCCGCAGCCTGACCTTCATCTGTCGGGTAGCCTTCCATTTCTGGGGTGATATACAAACGGTATCCGCTGTAATCGGCTTTTCGTACCATCGTCACAGTCAACATGGCGGAACCTGAGAGGCGTGACAATACGTAAGTGCCATTGGTTGTCGCAACATTTTCTACCGCAAAGAACGGAGCGAAGGAGCTTCCTTTACGACCATAATCCTGGTCGGGAGCGAACCATACGGCTTCACCTTTTTTCAAAGCACCAACAATACCGCGCAGATTATTTCTGCCGATCATCGCTTTATTCGAACGCATCCGACCACGGGTCTGCACCCATTCCATCAATTGATTATTATGCGGACGATAAGTTGCCATCATTGGCTGGCAAATCCCCATTACGCGGCCGCCCAGTTCCAGTGACATAAAATGTACGCCGACTACCATTACGCCGCGATTTTGCATTTGTGCGCGTTGCAGGTTATCCAGACCTTCAACATCAAACCATTTACGCACGCGACGATCGGGCCAGAACCACGCCATGCCGGTTTCTACCAGCGCCATGCCGAGTGAACGAAAGTTTTCGGCAATCATCTTCTCGCGTTCTTCAGATGAATGCTGTGGGAAGCAAAGTTCAAGGTTTTTGCGGGCGATGGATTCGCGACGTTTCAGAAATGGTCTGGCCATCGTGCCGATACGTGTGCCAAGAAAACACAGGACAGGATAAGGAAGCTGTACCCAAAGCCAGAGTACGCCCAGACCAAACCACGTGAGCCAGTAGCGAGGATGGAGAAACTCGCGGGAAAATTTGCGTTGTGGAAACATAGTTACCTTCTGTAGATACGAATTGTTGTATCGCAGAAGATTCCATGTCGACAGCGGTACACTCAATATATTAGGCCATCATGTACGACAATGGTTCCTGTAAAGAGTGTAAAGACTAGCCAGGACAAAACCACGAGGAGCATGAATGCGGTACTTCCATTTTATCATCAGCCGATTGTTTTCAGCTACTGATTATTAATCACTCAAGTAAATATTTTTCAGAACTGGAAGCTCTATTTTTAACATCTTGTTTTTATTAGAACCTGGCAAAAATTGCCAGCGATTAAGAATTGTCTTACTATTAAACTACCTGAAGTAACAGGTTTTTTAGCGCGGCAGGAGGTTGAGCTATGATTTATTTATGGATGTTTCTCGCTCTGTGTATTGTTTGTGTCAGCGGATATATTGGTCAGGTACTAAATGTAGTATCTGCTGTCTCTTCATTTTTCGGCATGGTGATCCTCGCCGCCCTCATTTATTACTTCACTATGTGGTTAACTGGCGGTAATGAGCTGGTAACGGGGATATTTATGTTTATTGCCCCGGCTTGTGGCTTGATGATCCGCTTTATGGTGGGGTATGGAAGGCGGTAATAGGGGGCGAAAATTTTTATGGCAGGTGTTCAGAGCACCAACTGAAGAGATTTTCACCTGTGACCATCCATTTCGTGAATATATAATGCCACTTTAGAGCAATCGGCTGGACATGACCGTTATTGTTGAGTTGGTGGCCGTTTTTACGTCATTTCCGATAAAAGGTCTTTGCATAGAATTATGCACAAACACGAAAAAAGAGAGTGTTAGAAATTCTGGGGCATTTCAGTAATTTGCAATCAGAAAGGAATGACGTATGTACCGGCCCTTCGATTTTGATGAAACCCTTAGGTGCTTCAGTCTGGATCTAACGGATGAAGACGGCATTTTAGATCATTTAATCAAACAGTTAACCTCAGCTGCATTGACTGCGGAATTTGGCTCTCGTCTGGTTCAGTAGTTGGAAGCCAGGTCTAAAAACGGTTCCAGTAAAAAGATTATTAAAGCCACAACGGGCAGTTTCGAATGGACTGCGTCACGCGACTCTAATCGCTCGGTTGACTCCCAATTAGTGAAAAAGCGCCAGACCACGTTCCCCGATAAGATCGAACGGATTATCATTCTCTTGTTGTGCTTGGGGTACGCTGCAGGATCTCTGCAGTGAGATTGAAGATTTATATGCTTTCAGCGTGCCCGCTATGACCATCATCGCCATGACAATAAAGCCATTTCTGAGTTAAACCAGTGGCAACAACGTCCACTGGAAAAGTTCTGAGTCTGGGTGATGCTGCCAACTT
>NZ_PZKQ01000109.1:0-816 GCF_003046645.1 Escherichia sp. MOD1-EC6475
ACGTAAGCATCAAGACATAAACGCAGCGAATTGCGCGGCATAAGCTGAATCTGAGACAACATCTGGCAAGGCTGGGACGGAAGTCACTATCGGTCTCAAAATCGGTGGAGCTGCATGACAAAGTCATCGGGCATTATCTGAACATAAAACTCTAGCAATAAGGTGGAGTCATTACCAAAGCAGTCCAGGAAATCGTCCGCATCCCCAGAACGGTTAAACATCGTGGCGTTGACAACGGGTTCCTGAGTCCGGTGAAGCGCCGGTTACTGGAAAATGTTGTGTACGTCATAACAGAAACGGAGAGAAAAACGGCGATGCAAATCAGGCGGAGAAGAGTGTATCAGCGGTTACTGAAGGTTGACCCACTGAAGTGCATCCTGTGCGGAGGTCAGATGCGGTTTACGGGGCTGAAACGGGGCTACCGTCTGGCAGAGCTGGTCATGATGCATGAGCCACTGGCACGACAGCGGGTATACAGCTGAGAGCCGCAGAGGGGAAGTTGCGTCCATTTTTTGAGGAATGGAGCAAAAAATCATCACAGATATAAAAAATCAATCAATGAAAGCCATTTAATTGCCGGTGCATTGTGGATGCAGTCCTCATGGTACGTAACCAGAGTTGAATAAACATCCATTTTTTTGTGTTTTTTTAACCTCCCCGGGTTTTTAATTCCTGTCGATTAAAAGTGTTAGATTATTTGGTTAAGAGTTCTCTCGTCCTATTTATTCAGGCGTTATCACGGATATGCAGATCGCTAAGTCAGTTGTAAGAAAACCAGACAGTGCACATCATTATACCTAGGGAAGGTGCGAATAA
>NZ_PZKQ01000110.1:0-2160 GCF_003046645.1 Escherichia sp. MOD1-EC6475
GTTACGCACCACCCCGTCAATAGCTGAACAGAAGAGACAGCTGATAGAAACAGAAGCCACTGGAGCACCTCAAAAACACCATCATACACTAAAACAGTAAGTTGGCAGCATCACCACAATGCATTAGTTAATAGTACAAAACGCGGCAATATCTTTGGTTCAGTCGCGGTTATTCGTGAATCTGGCGTCAATAGTTTACGAGTTGGAGATACTTATTACGTTGGGCATCTCCCCTGGATTGAACGAGTGCAATATGTGTTAGCCAGACACCCCATTCTACTGGCAGTGCTGGCAACTCTCAGTGTGGTGCTATTGGCGTGGGTAGTATGGCGTCTGCTACGTATCATTAGTCGCCGTCGTTTGAACCCTCATCAACAGTAATTCATCGTCATTTCTATTTTGCGGCTCCATTCTGTCCTGACTTTATACAGGCAGGGAGCTGCGCCCGTTCAGTTTTTAATAAAAAGTGAGTTAACACCTGATTGAGGCAGGCATGTACAAATTCACCTTAAATTTACTCACAATATCCCTTGGTTTGGCGGTAATGTCGATGGCGAAAGCCACACCAACTGCACATAAGCTGTTAATGGCGCAGATTCGGTTGGGCGAAGACATTCACCGTGAAGATCTGGTCGAACAGTCGCTTTATCGCCTTGAATTGGCGGAACCTGATAATCCAGATGTCGTTGCGGCGCGTTTTCGCTATCTGCTGCGTAAGGGGGATATTGAAGGCGCGCAAAAACAACTTGCCAGACTTTCCCTGCTCGCCCCTGATTCAAAAATATATAAAGCATCGCGCACGGCCATGCGACTTTCTTCGCCTGAGGGGCGTCAGGCACTGCAAATAGCACGCTTACAAGCTATCTCCGGGCGACATAAAGAGGCTATCGACAGTTACGACAAGCTATTTAACGGGGCACCGCCAGATATCGAAATGGCGCTGGAATACTGGGGGGCAATGACGCAAATTGCCTCCCGTCGCAACGAAGCGATTCGTCAGTTGAAAATACTTAATATTGATAATCCTGACTCTGGTGCCATATTTGGGGCGCTGGGGCAGGCGTATTCCCAGAATGGCGATCGCGCTAATGCGGTGGCGAATCTGGAAAAAGCCCTCGCGCTGGATCCGAACAGCAGCAACAACGACAAGTGGAACAGTCTGCTGAAGGTGAATCGCTACTGGCTGGCGATCCAGCAGGGCGATGCTGCGCTGAAAGCCAATAATCCCGACCGGGCAGAACGCCTGTTCCAGCAGGCGCGCAATGTCGATAACGCCGACAGCTATGCGGTACTGGGGCTGGGTGATGTGGCGATGGCACGTAAAGATTACCCCGCTGCCGAACGCTATTATCAGCAGACTTTGCGTATGGACAGCGGCAACACCAACGCCGTGCGCGGGCTGGCGAATCTTTATCGCCAGCAGTCGCCGGAAAAAGCCGAAGCGTTTATTGCCTCGCTCTCTGCCAGCCAGCGGCGCAGCGTTGATGACATCGAACGCAGCCTGCAAAACGACCGCTTATCACAGCAGGCGGAGGCACTGGAAAATCAGGGTAAATGGGCGCAGGCGGCAGCACTTCAGCGTCAGCGACTGGCGCTCGATCCCGGCAGTGTGTGGATTACTTACCAGCTTTCGCAGGATCTCTGGCTGGCCGGGCAACGCAGCCAGGCCGATACGTTAATGCGCAGCCTGGCGCAACAGAAGCCGAACGACCCGGAGCAGGTTTATGCTTACGGACTGTATCTTTCCGGTCACGACCAGGACAGAGCCGCGCTGGCGCATATCAACAGCCTGCCGCGCGCGCAGTGGAACAGCAATATTCAGGAACTGGTTAATCGACTGCAAAGCGATCAGGTGCTGGAAACCGCTAATCGCCTGCGAGAAAGCGGCAAAGAAGCTGAAGCGGAAGCGATGCTGCGCCAGCAACCACCTTCCACGCGTATTGATCTCACGCTGGCTGACTGGGCGCAACAACGACGTGATTACACCGCCGCCCGCGCTGCATATCAGAATGTCCTGACGCGGGAGCCAGCTAACGCCGATGCCATTCTGGGGCTGACGGAAGTGGATATTGCTGCCGGTGACACAGCGGCAGCACGTAGCCAGCTGGCGAAACTGCCCGCTACCGATAACGCCTCGCTGAACACACAGCGGCGCGTGGC
>NZ_PZKQ01000111.1:0-591 GCF_003046645.1 Escherichia sp. MOD1-EC6475
CTGCTGCGACAGGATTTCCGGCAGGGCTTTACGCACGTGATTTATCCCCACTGGCAGCACCAGACCAAATTCACTCAACAGCCCCCGGATTTCATTGCACAGTGCCGTCCGCTCGCGGATGATCCTGGCCCGGACCCGGTGCTCTGCCTGCAGCGTCTGCTGTGCTTCCGATTTGAGAGCGACAAAACGCATACCAGGCCTGCTGATGGCCTCGCAGATGGCTGCTGCATCATTGGCGTCGTTTTTGTTTCCTTTAAGATAAGGTTTGACGAGTTTCGGCGGAATAATACGCACGGTATGACCCATGCGGGTGAGCTCGCGAGCCCAGTAATGGGAAGAGCCACAGGCCTCAATACCAATAAGACAGGGAGAAAGGCCGGAGAAAAACGTCATCATGTGGGCACGGCGCAGGGTTTTTCGCAGTACCACTTTTTCATGGTGATCGACGCCGTGGATCTGGAAAACATTTTTTGCAAGATCGAGACCAATACGCTTAATATTCATGACGGACACCTCCACCTGGGAACTGAGTACACCTCAGTCTGGCACATTGATGCCGTAAGGCGGGAGGTGTCCATCACATCGGCCTAC
>NZ_PZKQ01000112.1:0-1787 GCF_003046645.1 Escherichia sp. MOD1-EC6475
AGGGGAGCCCGCAGAATTCGGAAAAAATCGTACGCTAAGGTTTTCCGGGCATCCGTAAGGGCCGAAACTTCCCGTCTTCCAGTCTGCGGCTCTGCCGCCAGACGTAATCGCCGGTTAGGTTGATGTGCTCCCAGCCCAGCGGCGACAGGAATTGCAGCAGCTCGCCGTCCACCGGCTTGCCGGCCTCGACCAACCCCTGGGTGGCGCGTTCCAGGTACACCGTGTTCCACAGCACGATAGCCGCCGTCACCAGGTTGAGGCCGCTGGCCCGGTAGCGCTGCTGCTCGAAGCTCCGATCCCTGATTTCCCCAAGGCGGTTGAAGAACACCGCCCTGGCCAGCGAGTTGCGCGCCTCACCTTTGTTCAGGCCGGCATGCACGCGGCGGCGCAGTTCAACACTTTGCAGCCAGTCCAGGATGAACAGCGTGCGCTCGATCCGGCCCAGCTCGCGCAGGGCCACGGCCAGTCCGTTCTGGCGCGGGTAGCTGCCGAGCTTGCGCAGCATCAGCGAGGCGGTGACGGTGCCCTGCTTGATCGAGCTGGCCAGGCGCAGGATGTCGTCCCAGTGGGCACGCACGTGCTTGATGTTCAGGGTGCCGCCGATCAGCGGGCGCAACGTCGGGTAGGCTTGCACGCCCTGCGGCACGTACAGCTTGGTTTCGCCGAGGTCGCGGATGCGCGGCGCGAAGCGGAAGCCTAGCAGGTGCATCAGGGCAAAGACGTGATCGGTGAAGCCGGCCGTGTCGGTGTAGTGCTCCTCGATCCGCAGGTCGGACTCGTGGTACAGCAGGCCGTCGAGCACATAGGTGGAATCGCGGACGCCGACATTCACCACGCGGGTGCTGAACGGCGCGTACTGGTCGGAGATATGGGTATAGAACAGCCGTCCCGGCTCGCTACCGTACTTCGGGTTGACGTGCCCGGTGCTCTCGCCCCGGCCACCCGCGCGGAAGCGCTGGCCATCGGAGGATGAGGTCGTGCCGTCGCCCCAGTGGGCGGCAAAGGCGTGGCGATACTGGTGGTTGACCAGCTCGGCCAAGGCCGCCGAATAGGTTTCGTCGCGGATGTGCCAGGCTTGCAGCCAGGACAGCTTGGCGTAGGTCAGGCCGGGGCTCGACTCGGCCATCTTGGTCAGCCCGAGGTTGATCGCATCACCGAGGATTGCGGACAGCAGCAACGTCCTGTCTTTGGCCTCGGCCCCGTCCTTCAAGTGGGTGAAGTGGCGGCTGAAGCCCGTCCAGTCGTCCACGTCCATCAGCAGTTCGGTGATCTTGATGCGCGGCAGTAACTGGCTGGTTTGGTCGATCAGCGCCTGCGCCCGATCCGGCACCGCCGCATCCAGCGGGGTGATTTTCAGCCCTGACTCGGTGAGGATGGCATCGGGCAGCTCGTTGTCCTTGGCCAGGCGGGTGACGGTGGCCAACTGCTCGTCCAGCAGCTGCAAACGCTCTTCCAGGTACTGGTCGCTGTTCGGGTTGATCGCCAGGGGCAGGGCCTGCTCGCGCTTGAGTGCGGCGAACTTCTCGGCCGGCAGCAGGTAGTCGTCGAAGTCGCGGAACTGCCGCGAGCCCTTGACCCAGATGTCGCCGGAGCGCAGGGCGTTCTTCAGCTCGGACAGGGCGCAGATTTCGTAGAATTTCCGGTCGAGGCCTTCCGGGGTGATCACCAGCGGCTTCCAGCGCGGCTTGATGAAGGCCGTGGGTGCATCGGCCGGCACCTTGCGCAGGTTGTCGGCGTTCATCTCACGCAGGGTCTGCACGGCTGCCAGCACGCCTTGCGCGGCCGGC
>NZ_PZKQ01000113.1:0-1458 GCF_003046645.1 Escherichia sp. MOD1-EC6475
TTACCAGTCGGCGTAAGGTATCAGCGGCTGCGGCGGTAAATCCATGTCGCCCTGCCATCCGGCGGCGGAATACCGCACGTAGAGCAGGAAATGGCTTGGCGCATAATCTTTCGCCTGCTGGATATCAATCGCCGTGCCGACAAACCAGTTGGACGTGACGCGACGCTCAAGTAACGCCCGCGCCGTGTAGCCAAAGCCCTGACTGCTGCCACCGTCGTTGGTCTGGCTGGCGGCATCCTCTTTCCAGTCCGTCGGGATCAGGTTCATCAGCGGATAACGCGGCATGGTTTTGGTGCGCGAATGCGACCACGAGCCAGACGCACCCAGCTCCCACGACCAGTTTTCCGTCCGCTCACGCCACATCACCGGTATGGCAAACGACAGGTATTCCTGCGGGCTGTAGTAACCGCCCTGACCGAGTGAGTACCCACTCAGGTCTTTGTCGTAATGCCAGATCATGTTGTTCAGGCCGATTGTGACGCGGCGATTGTTCTGGTTGATGACCTTATAGTAATAGCCCGTCATCCAGCGCACGCGCCAGTTATCTTCGACATTTTTACCGGTTAACTGGTCGCCGCTAAGCGATGCCCAGACGCCGTTCGCTTCACCTTTATCGTAGCTCAGACTTAGCCCCACGCCATCGGCACGCACACCGCCCCATTTTTTCCCGGTATTACCCGGGGAGTCTTTCTGTCCGCCGAAGGCCAGCAAAGAACTGGAAATGGGGCGACGATGGGCGTTAACGGTGTAACCAAGCGGCCCGATATCGTCGCTGTAACTGATGCCGCCGACCACATCCACCACGTTGAAGCCCATCGGCGTGGTGCCGATATCCCAGCTCCAGACGTCATTTCGCCAGCCGACCGCCACGCTGGCGCCGGAATCTGACTGGCTGCGGTTGCCGCCACAGTCCTGCAACGTACAGGTGCCCCAGTTGTTATCCCATTTACCCTCAGCGTCGGCGGAAAAACTGCCGACGTTCATATTGACGAAATCACTGCGAAAGAACATCCGTCCGTCAGAATACGGTGCATCCACCTGCAACATGGTGGTGTGCGCTTTCAGGTCGGAGTAACCACCGGTGCCGCTCGAGCCCCAGTAATCGTGCTCAAGGGTGACGTTAAGATCCTGCTGGCGATAGAGATTTGCCGCATCGCTGCGCACGCCGCGCTTCAGCCAGTCATCTTTCTCGTCGTTACGGGTCAGACGGGTAAAGGTGTCGTTATCCTGCGGACGCGTCGGCGTCACACCGGATGCGACCATCGCGTCTTTGTAGGTTTCCAGCGCCTGCTTTGGCTCGCCCGCCTGCGCTTCAAACCTTGCACCATCACGCAGTACCATCGCACTTTCCATCGACGGCGGCTGAGATTTTGCCTGCGGGATCAGCTTGTTAAACGTCTGCTGCGCCGCTGCGGTATCGCCAAGCTGCGCCTGTACCAGCGCCACGCGCCGCTGTGT
>NZ_PZKQ01000114.1:0-252 GCF_003046645.1 Escherichia sp. MOD1-EC6475
AGTCGGTTTTTTTACGTCCGGATTCGGACAAGGCTTGGTACGGCAGCGACCCGATGAAAGTATATAAATCCTCTTTCACCAACATGTATAGCAAACTGTCCCTTCGCCAGCTGAAGAAATCGCTAACGCTTGCAATGTTAGCCACTGGCTAATAGTATTGAACCGTTAGATGTGGGCATTCTCACTCCGGCCAGAGCCACCAACTCAGGGCTGGAAAGTAAAAAACCGACGCAAAGTCGGTTTTTTTACGTC
>NZ_PZKQ01000115.1:0-226 GCF_003046645.1 Escherichia sp. MOD1-EC6475
CAGATTTTTAAAGAGCAAATATCTCAAACATCACTCGTAAGTGAGTTTTGAGATACAGAGGCCGGCGACTTTCACTCACAAACCAGCAAGTGGCGTCCCCTAGGGGATTCGAACCCCTGTTACCGCCGTGAAAGGGCGGTGTCCTGGGCCTCTAGACGAAGGGGACGTATCAGTCTGCTTCGCAAGACGCCTTGCTTTTTACTTTCTATCAGACAATCTGTGTGAG
>NZ_PZKQ01000116.1:0-5172 GCF_003046645.1 Escherichia sp. MOD1-EC6475
CAGCGAATTGAGCGGCATAACCTGAATCTGAGACAACATCTGGCAAGGCTGGGACGGAAGTCACTGTCGTTCTCAAAATCGGTGGAGCTGCATGACAAAGTCATCGGGCATTATCTGAACATAAAACACTATCAATAAGTTGGAGTCATTACCCGTTCTTTCTATATCTATAAAAAACCATTTATTATTTCCATGTGATTTGTGAGCGACCATTATTTTTGCTAAAGTACAATCTATTATCCGCTAACAGCTTTAGCGCTTCTGCTGTCGTGCATTCTTTTTCTGCCGCAACGCCAAAGCTACAGCTACACCGTAAACCACCAACTTCAAAATCGGTTAGCCCCTTTAATATCCTTATTAAATCACATAACTCGCCAGAATATATTATTGCAAACTCATCCCCTCCAAATCGATAAATGCGAAAATTAAAACCGTTCATTTTATCTTTAAGGTAATGCACTACATAAATTAAAACCTCATCTCCAAAAAGATGCCCAAAATTATCATTAACGAATTTAAATCTATCAACATCAAAAAAGCAAAGATAGCTATCCCCAGTACCTATAATATCTTTTATGCTATCATCAAATGACTTTCTGCTATATGCTCCCGTCAAACTATCGTATATTGCTGCATAAAATATGTCATGCAGCTTACGTATGTCTGCATCATTAAAATAAAGACCACCACTGACAACAAAAGAAAGTTGGTTTTCAGTTATCGCTCTTGTTTCTTTTAAACCTTGATCATATATCCCGTAAATCAGTGAAAAATATGTTTTGTATATCACACATGAAATTACAGCAGCCAGAATAATAATCACTGAGCAAACTAATAAAAATATCCTCTTCGAAAAACCGAAGACATATGTAAGTTCAGGCAAATAATTTAGCCCAGAAGTGAATACGGTTACGGGAAAAACTAAAGACTGCCCAATATTATCTGAATAGATACTCCTACCTTGGGTGAAAACACCCATAGACAAAAAAATGCCAAATGGATACTGTTTTTTCACTAATGTTACATAGTGTGTAGCATCCACAAGAAAGACGAGCTGAATATTATCTCTTAGTGGTTGCACAAAATAAATATATTTCACCCCATCCAGAAGAATAATACCATCATTACGCCTTTCCAAGTACAACGCGGTATTTAAAATGCCATCGCAATAATTTTTGTCATTATCTTTCATACTGAAACATAAGTCATTATTTAGAATGAAGGGGCCAATATCATAAACATAGCTAGGAGGGGGCAAATCGACATATGCCTGCTTAAAAGCAGATAACAATTCTGTCAGCGTTAATCCTTTCCATTGGGACATGATTTTCACCGCAACAGATCTACGATACTCCGCCATATTAGCTACAAACAGCCCTGAGTTGAAAACTGATGACTTTAACCCCTGTACATGACTCTTTATAAAAAACGAAAAAAAACCACATCCCATTATGGACATAAAGACAAAGAAAAGCATTGAGAACAAAACTGCTTTTCTATTGTAACGACTAACAATACTATTATTTCGCACAAACATCTCCATTCAAAATCCAATCACTAAAGGGTAATGGCTTCTGATACAGGTAGCCTTGTGCACTTGTAATACCAATATTTATCAATCCCTGAGCACCCTCCTGCGTCTCTACACCTTCTGCAATCACCGGTATATTTCTTGTTCTGGCCAAAGCCAGTATAAACTTCAGGATTTCCTCTGCGTGCCCAGGAACTCCAGATATAAACTCTTTGTCAACTTTTATGCTATCAGGTGCAATATCACATAATTGTTTTAAATTTGACAATCCACATCCGAAATCATCTAAAGCCAGCAAAACACCATATTTACGTAACAGATTTAAATTATTTTTAAAATTATATGTAACATGTCCAATCACTGATTCCGTTATTTCAATACATATTTGTCCGGGATATAGTGATTCAGATTCAATCAACTCCTGCACACATTCATAGAACAATGGTTCATTTAGTTGCCATGGTGACACATTTATATGTAAGATAAATTTATCCGAGAATCCAAGCCTCTGCTTGTATATTGCAAATTCATGTATGGATTTTTTGAGGACAAAATATCCTAATTCATTAATCAGACCGCAAGTTTCTGCAACAGGAATAAACTCTGCTGGTGGAACAAATCCTTTCTCCGGAGAATTCCAACGACACAAAGCCTCTGCACCAAGAACCTTTCCTGTTGGTAAGTCTACAATAGGCTGATAATATACACATATTTCATCATTCTTTAACGCATTAATAATATTACGTGCGATCCATATCTTACGATCAGCATCAGCCACTCTTGCTTCATCACAATTGATAGCAATAGAATTAGGATATTCTCTGATACCAGCTAAAACTATTTCCAGTTTGTCTGCGTAGCGAACTACGTCTTTCCCATTAAAAGCCTCTCTGTATAGCGCTGTATGAAGTCTTATATTTCTATAACAAAACACTTCCTGAGGAAAATCAAGAGAAGACATTTTCTTAGTGAAGACATCAACATTATCATAACACAGAAGCAAGTATTTATTCTTATTGATAAGCATTACATCACTAAAACTAGAATACTTCTCTTTTATCTTTTGTTGTATAATACCTGTAATCTCTTTCTCTTTTTCAGAACCGTACATCAACCCTACATATTCCAGCCCAGAAAAGTATAGCATCCCAGCCGCTAAATAATCCCTGCTATTGTTTTCTATGACTATAAACTTGTTATAAAATCCACTCTCAGCATCAAAGGAAACAAGAGACAGTAATTTTCTTTTATTTTCCTTAATTCCTTGTTGTAACGTTGCAATAGAACATCTGATTTTTCTGGTGGTTATATTTTCATCATGCCGAAGCAATAGCGAAGTGTTAAATTCCGGAGAACTAATCGTGGCTTCAATATCTCTGGCAAGCAGTTCCATTCCCTCTTCGATTTTTCTGCTACTGCGTTGCATATAAAAAAACAATCCCAATAAGCATCCGACTCCAGTAAAAAGGCTAACTACAAACGGTAACTCAGAAAAAAAATCAAGATGATTTAAATTGATAAAATAATGAACATATAGGTCAGGATATTTTTGCAGCTTTTTTGAAATGCCGATAAACTCACTCGCCCCGTCAGAAAAAACCTTGAAATCATTCATACCTTCATCAATAAGCACTGAGTCACGAGCTCTTTCATTGCTTGCAACAATGTATCCCCCCCCTGATATAAATAAAACCTCATCTGGTTTTGAAATTGAGTTGAGAAAATCACTTAGATATTCAATATTTACATCAATCAGAATTCTTTCAATATTAAAATTTTCACTATCCTTTTCATCAGGCTTCAAAGTAAAAGAAAGACATTTACGCCCAGGGAAACCGTGGCAATTATATATTCCGCTCCATTTTTTTTGAGTCTTATCTGGAAGGTTGTACCATGGTCTTTCTCGTGCTACATATCTAGTTGTTGTAACTGGAGTCCCTTTTGATGTTAAAAGAAGATCATTTGGCTTTTTCTGATAATAAGACTCCCCATTGCTGTTTTCGTAATAGAAAAAGCGCCCATCTTTTGCTACCCAGCCAACCGCACTTATGAAGGGGGATTTTGATAATCGGTGTCGCAATGCTGCTGATATATTTACATCGTTATGTAAATGAAAAGTAGCATCAATAAGGCTATCCCCCTCTCTCTCTATCTGGTCAAAATAGGATGTTATTTGAAAAATTTTTGTATCTGTTTGAATGTCTAAAAACAAACGTTCATAATCCCTAAAGTAGATATATCGGGAAAATACTCCTACAGCCAAAAATATAACTAAAATAATAAAAAAAACACCGTTGAATTTTTTTTTAAAAAAAACCAGCATAACACTTCCAAAAATATGTCGAGCATGTGCTCAAAATACATTTAGCTTATATTGAATTAATTGCATTCGACTCTTAGGCTTTTTTACATGCTCCATCCCCCTTGGCAAGAGAGAACTTATCCCCTTCTAACCTAATATCAAATCCTTGTTTACACAGAATTTCGCAACACACAAAAAGATAACGGCGGGTAATCATAACGAGCGGGAGTAAATAAACTACTCGAAAGAATTGTTGGTGAAATTAAGCCCCATTTACCTCTTATATAATGTAACGCTACCGCCCTCGCATCATCGTTCAAGAATGACACGATATCAGGAAAGCAAAATAATTGCCTGCGAAAAATTATACATACGAAAGATTATACTACAAAAACATTGCAGTAGCATAGATCGGAAAAGAACTATGGATCAAAATAATATCCTGACCATAAAGACTCAAGCAAGATAATTAAGGTAATGCCTCCAATTAGTTGAATTAGGGCTATAATACTTACTTTTAAGGTTCTTTCATAGTCACAGTTAACCTTCATTGCCCCGTTGCCAGTCCGTTCAGATTTACCGTCACGGGAAGAACCCAAAAGGACATGATCGATTCCGCTGCCGTGACAGTCATCGAGTGTTTCAGCTCACTTACCGTTACGAGGCCCGTAAACCGGGTGTCAAAGACCAAATCACTGAAATGGCTTTCAACGGCGCCGGAGTTCGCGATAATGCCCGTACGCTCAAAATTGGCATTAATACTGTCATCCGGACTTTAAAAAACGCTCGCCACGAAGAATAACGTCATCCCTGCTCGCTCATGCTGATGTGGCGCTCATCTGCGAACTTGATGAGCAATGGAGTTTTGTCGGCAGTAAAGCGCGACAGCACTGGCTCTGGTATGTGTAATGTCAGCTCACCGCTTCACGTGTTCGTTGCCGTTCTCGGATACAGCCGAATGCTGTACATTAAATTCACTGACAATATGCGTTATGACACGCTGGAGACCTGCCATCGTAATGTGTTCCGCTTCTGTGGGGGGCCGCGCGAAGTGTTGTATGACAATATGAAAACTGTGGTTCTGCAACGTGACGCATATCAGACCGGTCAGCACCGGTTCCATCCTTCACTGTGGCACTTCGGCAAGGAGATGGGCTTCTCTCCCCGACGGTGTCGTCCCTTCAGGGAACAGAATAAAGGTAAGGTGGCACGGATGGTGCAGTATACCCGTAACAGTTTTTACATCCCATTAATGACTCGCCTGCTCCCGATGGGGATCACTGTCGATGTTGAAACAGCCAACCGCCACGGTCTGCGCTAAGGAAGGTGCGAACAAGTT
>NZ_PZKQ01000012.1:0-26962 GCF_003046645.1 Escherichia sp. MOD1-EC6475
CATATACGGATAAGGCGTTTACGCCGCATCCGGCAATGGTGTCCAAATGCGGCACGTTTTATCCGTTCTGGACTTCCCCTGCCAACCAACGCGCCGCAGCAATAACCCCCTGCCCCAGAGACAACCCGCCATCACCCGCCGGTAAACTCTGTGGAAAGAGCAATGTGAAATCAGCGAGATAATGCGCCAGACGTGCACGAAGCAAACGGTTATGAATAACCCCGCCGCTAAATACCAGCGTGGTGATACCACGCATCGTAGCCTGCTCACGCATCAACGCGGCAAAACCCTGCGCCAGCGCATCATGAAACGCCCACGCGCGTTGATTAACCGGTGCCTGCCAGTTCAGCCACTGCTGCCAGAAAGTGGCGAGATCCAGTTGATTGTCCACCAGCGGCATCATCACCGGATGCGTCACTCCGTCGCATGAGGCTGCGAGCGCCTCCAGAGCACAAGCCGCTTCACCTTCATAACTTAACGTGACTGGCGCACAGCCCAGCGCCGCCGCTACGGCATCGAACAAACGCCCACACGATGACGCCAGCGGCGCATTGATTCCACGCTCAATGGCTCGTGCCAGCACGCTCCAGTTTTGCTGTTGCACACTTGCCGTTTCGGGATAACTCTGCCACTGCGGCACAAAGCGCAGGCACTGCGCCAGCAGGTTTCGCCACGGCTGCTTTGCAGCCAAATCGCCACCAGCAAGCGCCACCGCAGGCAAACCTCCAAGGTGCTCGCATTCGCGATAGTTCACCCGCAGGCACTCGCCGCCCCACAAAGCGCCGTTCTCCCCCATACCAATACCGTCGAGCGTCAAAGCAATGACATCACCGCCATCCAACGGCCAGTGGTGTTCTGCCAGGCACGCCGCCGCGTGGGCATGGTGATGCAGTACCGTTTGCGTCGGCAGATTCATCTCACGCGCCCACTGGCTGGAGACATAACCCGGATGCGCGTCATGCACAACGTATTGCGGGGTGAAATCGTAGATGTTTTGCATCAGGCGTAACGCTTCGCGCCACTGCATCTGGATGCCATCGTCACTTAAATCGCCCAGATGCTGACTCAACACCGCTTGCTCACCGCGCACCAGGCAGAAGGTATTTTTCAGATCCGCGCCGAGACACAGCACAGGCGGAACATTTTTAAAGCCCGGAGGCAAAGCCAACGCGTCCGGCACATACCCCCGCGACCGGCGCAGCATTTCGCCGCTTTCGCGCACCACCGAATCATCCATCCGCTGCACGATATCGCGGTTATGTATCAAGAATCCGTCGGCAATGCCCTGCAAATCCGCCAGCGCCTGTTCATTGCTGATAGCCGGTGGTTTACCGCTCAGGTTGCCGGAGGTCATCACCAGCGGGCATTGCAGTTCCTGTAACAGCAAATGCTGGAGCGGGTTCGCAGGCAACATTACCCCGACTTCGTTAAGGCCTGGGGCGATATCATCACAAAGCTCAGGTACGTATTTTTTATCCACCAGCACAATCGGCGCGGCGGGCGTGGTAAGCAACTGACGGGCAGCGTCTGGTAAATCTTCTGCCACTGGCAACATAACCGCCAGCGGTTTCGCCGGGCGATGTTTGCGTGCCCGTAGTGTCGCCACCGCGTTACTGTTACGCGCATCGCAGGCGAGATGAAATCCGCCAATCCCTTTGATGGCGACAATGTTGCCCATTTTTAACTGTGCGATAGCTGCCTGTAATGCCGCCTCTTGCTCGGCACGTTCGCCATGACTTACCCATTCAAGATGCGGGCCACACTCCGGGCAGGCCACCGGCTGGGCGTGGAAGCGACGATCGAGCGGGTCGCGGTACTCTTTGTCACAGGCCGGACACAGCGGAAACGCCGCCATCACGGTAAACGGGCGGTCGTAAGGCATCGCGCGAATAATGGTGAAACGCGGGCCACAGTGAGTACAGTTGATAAACGGATAACGATAACGCCGCTCGCCTGGGGTATTCATTTCGGCAAGACAGGCAGGGCAAGTGGCGGCATCGGGAACAATTTGCGTATTCATGGCGCCACCTGCGCTCTGGCGGATAGTGAACTCAGTGGGCAGTTGTGACCAGGTAAAAGGTTCACGCTCGACGCTATCAATACGCGCCAGCGGCGGACAATGCAGATGCAATTGCGCAAGAAACGTTTCCGGGTCTTCCAGCAGTCGGACTTCTACGCCATCGCCGTCATTACAGACATCGCCGTGAAGATTTAATTGCTGCGCCAGCTGCCAGACAAACGGACGAAAACCGACGCCCTGCACTTTGCCGCGAATACGCAGTTGGACACCGCAAGATGTGTTTTTTGCCATTGAGTTATTCCCGCCATCATGAATTGCGTAACCCACCCTGCCGGACACGAGCGCGTCGCATCCGGCAGTCACAGGTCGGCGATATCGCCCGCCCCGTATTCTACGAATATTTTCGGGAATTCCTTTGATGCCAGAACAGTTCTGTAAGATTTTTAGAACATCAGCGCCGTGCGGCGACGTTTTTCTGCGCTCAGTTGTTCAAGTTTATTACGATCGACACAAATCAGCGCATGGGTCGGGCAAGCCGCCATACACGCCGGGCCGTCTTCACGATGGTTGCACAGGTCGCATTTATTGGCTTCGGCTTTGTCTGCACGTACATTCAGCCCCGCACCGCTGTTGCGAATCACCGGACGTACCACCACTTCCATCGCGCCATACGGGCAAGCCACAACGCAGGTTTTGCAACCAATGCAACGTTCCTGCATCACATGAACAAACCCTTTATCACGGCTGATAGCACCATTCGGGCAGACGTTAGCGCACGGTGCATCTTCACACTGACGGCAAACCGTAGCAGTGGAAATGTTCACACCTTTAATGACATGGATTCGCGGTAAAAAAGTTTCCGGGGTCAGCGATGCACAGTCCTGATTTTCCTGATGAGAAACCACACACGCCACTTCACAGGTACGGCAACCAATACATTTACTCGCGTCAGCAATGATGAAACGGTTCATCAAATTCTCCAGCAATGACAGTTAATGCGCCGATACATTCACAAATCATGCCAGTTTTTAATTTACTGTTATTTAAGGAAATTAAATTCTGTAATGCAGAAAAAACGATGTCATCGACACAAGTGACGATGACATGTGATGACAATGTTTATCGCAAAAGAGCAATGAGGGAGCCACGGCGGATCAGTTTTCCACTGAAAGTTTTCGGCGGTGAGAAATCCCCGCCATCGAGCATAAAAATCAGCCGTCCAATAATTTCCTGAATCATCTCAGTCACCGGAATTTTTACGCTGGAGAGCGCCGGAACGATGTAGGGGGCAATTGCGATATCATCGAATCCGATAACTGACACCTGCTCTGGCACCGCTACGCCGCGCTCGTGCAACGCTTTCATCGCACCTATCGCCATATCGTCGTTACTGGCGACTAACGCGCTAAATTTAGCCCCACGTTCGAGCAACGTTTCTACCCCTTCGGCTCCGCTGGCGGGCGTCCATTTACCGTTAGCGATAAGTTTTTCATTGAGCGCAATACCATGCTGCGCCAGCGCGTCTTTATATCCGGCAAGACGCTCAATGCTGGTGGGGGAATCCATCGAGCCGGTAAGGAAAGCAATCTCCTGATGTCCGGCGTTTATCAACTCTGCCACGGCGTTAAAGCTGGTCTGTTTATGATCGCACCAGACGCTATGGCTGCTGTTTTTGCGCAGGCGGCGATTGAGCACCATTATCGGCTGACTGTGCGCGTCAATGATGTCATCAATCTCATCCACGCTTAAAAAACGCGGGTAGATCATAATAGCGTCGCAGCGCAGATCCAGCAGATACTGAATCGCCTGGCGCTCCTCTTCGGCGCTATGTTTACCATCAGCCAGCAACAGTTGCCGCCCTTTCTCTTCCGCCATCCGCGCGGCATGAAACAGTAATTCACTAAAATATATGCCGTGGTAAAGCGTGTTGGTCACTACCAGCCCCAGCGTCTGGGTACTCTTCGCCGACAGATTGCGCGCCAGCAAGTTAGGGCGGTAACCGCTCTCTTCCACCGCCTGAAACACGCGATCTTTCGTCTCCTGGCTGACGTAGCCATTACCTGAAAGCACGCGGGAAACGGTCGCTTTTGAAACCCCGGCGCGCTTCGCCACTTCCAGCATTGTCGTCATTGTTTTCATCCCTTTACACGCAGTCATCGCAGTTTACTGCACCGTTGGCTGGTTGTCCTTGCGCAATCAGCGGGAAAAATATTCAGGTGACCGGTTTCACAAATATAAAAAATGAACAATCAAATCTCTTGCTTATTAAATGACAACTATTCATGATTTTGTGAAACCGGTTTCTTATTTCCGTTTCAGCATCGGCATTTTCCCGTCACGTCGACTGATAACAACTACCTCTACCCTACTGATAACAGGATAAAATCCGATGGCCAAAAATTATGCGGCGCTGGCGCGCTCGGTGATAGCGGCACTGGGCGGCGTTGATAACATCTCGGCGGTCACGCACTGTATGACGCGTTTGCGCTTTGTTATCAAAGATGATGCGCTTATCGACAGCCCGACGTTAAAAACCATCCCCGGCGTGCTCGGCGTGGTACGTAGCGACAACCAGTGCCAGGTGATTATCGGCAATACCGTTTCGCAGGCCTTTCAGGAAGTCGTCAGCTTGTTACCTGGAGATATGCAGCCCGCGCAGCCCGTGGGTAAACCAAAGCTCACGTTACGTCGCATTGGTGCCGGGATCCTCGATGCGCTGATCGGCACCATGTCACCGCTGATCCCGGCGATTATCGGCGGATCGATGGTCAAACTGCTGGCGATGATCCTCGAAATGAGCGGCGTGCTGACTAAAGGATCGCCGACCTTAACCATCCTGAATGTGATTGGTGACGGTGCTTTCTTCTTCCTGCCGCTGATGGTCGCGGCTTCTGCCGCCATCAAATTTAAAACCAATATGTCGCTGGCGATTGCCATCGCGGGTGTACTGGTACATCCGAGTTTCATTGAGCTGATGGCGAAAGCGGCTCAGGGTGAACATGTTGAATTTGCCCTGATTCCGGTCACGGCGGTGAAATACACCTACACGGTGATCCCGGCGCTGGTGATGACCTGGTGCCTGTCATATATCGAACGCTGGGTGGACAGCATTACACCGGCAGTGACGAAAAACTTCCTCAAGCCGATGCTGATTGTGTTGATTGCCGCACCGCTGGCAATCCTGCTGATTGGCCCGATTGGTATCTGGATCGGTAGCGCCATTTCGGCGCTGGTTTACACCATTCATGGTTATCTGGGCTGGCTTTCAGTCGCCATTATGGGCGCGCTGTGGCCGCTGCTGGTAATGACCGGGATGCACCGCGTCTTTACACCAACCATCATTCAGACCATTGCCGAAACCGGAAAAGAAGGGATGGTCATGCCGTCAGAAATCGGCGCTAACCTGTCGCTGGGCGGTTCATCGCTGGCGGTGGCGTGGAAAACGAAAAACCCGGAACTGCGCCAGACGGCGCTGGCTGCGGCGGCATCAGCCATTATGGCGGGGATTTCCGAACCGGCGTTATACGGCGTGGCGATCCGTCTGAAACGTCCGCTTATCGCCAGTCTTATCAGCGGTTTTATTTGCGGCGCGGTTGCCGGTATGGCGGGGCTTGCCAGCCACTCAATGGCAGCGCCGGGGTTATTTACCAGCGTACAGTTCTTCGATCCGGCAAATCCAATGAGCATCGTCTGGGTGTTCGCAGTCATGGCACTGGCGGTCGTGCTGTCGTTTATCCTCACACTGTTGCTCGGCTTTGAGGATATCCCTGTTGAGGAAGCGGCTGCCGAGGCGCGAAAGCATCAGGGCGCACAACCGACCGTCGCCAAAGAAGTAAGTCTTAATTGAGGATGAAAATGTCAGTATTTCCGCAAGGTTTTTTATGGGGCGGCGCGCTTGCCGCCAACCAGTCTGAAGGTGCGTACCGTGAAGGTGGCAAAGGGCTGACCACGGTCGATATGATCCCACACGGCGAGCATCGAATGGCGGTGAAACTGGGGCTGGAAAAACGTTTTCAGTTGCGCGATGACGAGTTTTATCCCAGCCATGAGGCGACGGATTTTTATCATCGGTATAAAGAAGATATCGCCCTGATGGCTGAGATGGGATTCAGGGTTTTCCGCACCTCGATTGCCTGGAGCCGCCTCTTTCCGCAGGGCGATGAGCTGACGCCCAACCAGCAAGGCATTGCTTTTTATCGTTCTGTCTTTGAAGAGTGTAAAAAGTACGGAATCGAACCGCTGGTCACGTTGTGTCACTTCGATGTGCCGATGCATCTGGTGACGGAATATGGCTCCTGGCGTAACCGTAAGCTGGTGGAGTTTTTCACTCGCTACGCCCGAACCTGTTTTGAAGCATTTGATGGACTGGTGAAATACTGGCTAACCTTCAATGAAATCAACATTATGTTGCATAGCCCGTTCTCCGGCGCGGGTCTGGTGTTTGAAGAAGGGGAAAATCAGGATCAGGTGAAATATCAGGCCGCACATCACCAACTGGTTGCCAGTGCATTAGCCACCAAAATCGCCCATGAGGTTAACCCGCAAAATCAGGTGGGCTGTATGCTGGCGGGCGGTAACTTCTACCCATATAGCTGCAAGCCAGAAGATGTCTGGGCGGCGCTGGAGAAAGACCGCGAAAACCTGTTTTTTATCGATGTGCAGGCGCGTGGCGCGTACCCAGCTTACTCTGCCCGCGTATTTCGCGAAAAAGGCGTGACTATCGACAAAGCGCCTGGCGATGATGAAATCCTGAAAAACACCGTCGATTTTGTCTCTTTCAGCTATTACGCCTCGCGCTGCGCCTCGGCGGAGATGAACGCCAACAACAGCAGTGCGGCAAACGTGGTGAAATCGCTGCGTAACCCGTATCTACAGGTAAGCGACTGGGGCTGGGGTATTGATCCGCTCGGTCTGCGTATCACCATGAATATGATGTACGACCGTTATCAGAAGCCGCTGTTTCTGGTGGAAAACGGCCTGGGTGCAAAAGATGAATTTTCTGCCAATGGAGAGATTAACGATGACTATCGCATCAGCTATTTACGCGAGCACATCCGCGCAATGGGCGAAGCGATTGCAGACGGCATTCCGCTGATGGGCTACACCACCTGGGGCTGTATTGATTTGGTTTCCGCCTCAACGGGTGAAATGAGCAAACGCTACGGTTTTGTCTATGTAGACCGTGACGATGCAGGTAACGGCACACTGGCGCGCACGCGTAAGAAATCGTTCTGGTGGTATAAAAAAGTGATTGCCAGTAACGGCGAAGATTTAGAGTAAGCAACCGTGCCGGATGCGGCGTGAACGCCTTATCTGGCCTACACGTCGCACGAACTTTGTAGGCTCGATAAGCGCAGCGCATCCGGGCAATTTAGCGTTTGCCATCAGTTCTGATTCACCCCATCAAGCACATCCCCCATTATCAAACAACGTTGCGTCAGCGTCAGATCTTCCGTTTGCGGGTCGCGTCCAGCGATGGGTTTGAGGACGAGTTTACGGTTGGGGGTATAAGTAAAGCGCGTGAGCGCGGGATAGCTTAACTTGCCAAACCAGCCGTGAACACGCTGCCATTTGGCCTCTTTTACCTGATACAGACTGGTTAGCCAGTAACCGGAATCAAACTGCATATCCAGCAGCTGCGTGTGACCATTGCCTTGCAAATCCAGCAAATCATCAACGCCAGTTTTGCTTGCGGTGTAGAATCCCCAGGGTTCAAAGACACAGGGACGACCTTCGCGTGTGAACGTCAACAGGATTAAATGTGCATAAGGAGCCAGACCATTACCGGCACTGGGTAACCAGATAACCAGATCCTGAATGCCGTTACGATCAAGATCGGCGCGATAGAGTTGCCCTTTGCCCGCTATGTTTGCCAGCATACCCACAGGCACTGTCCAGGATTTACCGGCGCGGTCTTTTGCGGTTAATTGCCAGTCATCCTCTTCATTTGGCATCTTCTCAAGCGTTACGCCAGTAACGCCCACTTTTCTAAAATGCCAGTTTTGCTCGGTATAATAAGGCATGGTCAGGAGAGGTTTCAGCGCCCGCTTTTGTGCGTATTCGCTGTCACTCATCGGCAGATATTCGGTAAAGCTGGTGGCCTGCGCTGGCAACACTAAGCTCAATAAAAAAGCGCACATCCCTGTCCTGATTTTCAATTCCCTGAATTCCTTGCTGAAAAACTACTCTTCTTCCACCGCTAACTGCGCGAATCCGCCGTACCCTTCCCAACCTTCCAGCCGTTGATAAACGGTTTCCACCGCATCTTTAATCGGCTGGGTCATCGGGTAGTAAAAGCCAACGATGTCCGGCTGGATACCGAGGAAAATCACCTCACCAATGTCTTCTTTCAACTGGTCGATAAGGTAGTTCAGCGGCATGTTATGGGTGGTCATCATAAACATCTCGGCGATATCATCCGGGTCGATGATGCGGATCTCGCCGGGGTTTAGCCCCATATCAGTGGCATCGACAATAAGCAGTCGTGTCGGGCGCAGTTCGCGGATAGCGACGATATCGTTTTCCGGTGCACTACCGCCGTCAATCACCACCCAGTTACCTTTCGGCGCGGCGGCGCACTTTTCCGCCAGCAGCGGACCTGCGCCATCATCGCCCATCATGCTATTGCCAACACAGAGTAAAACGTCAGTCACGCAGTCTCCTCACCATCAAATAGATGGCGTTTTCCTGATGAATATCATGCAGCATACTTAACAGCATTGTACTCCATTCCTTCTGCTGCGAAGTTTGCACAGCCCGGGCTTTATCGAATGCGTTGGCCAGCATCGGCACATGGTTAATGTCGATAACGATCTCACCATATTTCGGCACGCCCTCCATTTTACGACGGGCTTCGCTGCCCGCCTCCAGAGTGGCGATCCATGCCAGGTATTCATCCCACGGGCAGGTGAGCGCCGCTTCCAGGCAATCGATAACCCCAAGGTGGTGACCAATCGCCAGGCTGTAATAGACCACCTGCTGCGCCTCGGCGGGCGTGGCATCGTTCTCATCAATAAATTTACGGCTCAGTTGACTGAACACCACCTTTTCACTCATCGGATACGCGCCTCTTCAACAACATGATTCAGATGGCTGACAATCTCGTTCAGACGCGGATCGTTTTCCGCTTCCAGCCAGCGTGCAACCTGCTCTTCACCCTGCCCTAATTGCGTCAGGAAATCATCGGCAATCTGGCGACCGTAACGGTAACCCGCCAGGCGGCGCGCTTCGCGATCCACTTTCACACGCAGCGGCTGAACCATATCCGGATGCAGAATCTCTGCCGGTTGCTCATCCAGTTCGCCTGGCTCACGGGCGTGGATTTTCTGCTCCAGCAGGCCGAGCGCCATTGCAAAGCCGTACAGCGTGGCGGCTGGCGTTGGCGGGCAACCTGGGATGTAAACATCCACCGGGACGATTTTATCCGTACCGCCCCACACGCAGTAGAGATCGTGGAAAATGCCGCCGCTGTTACCGCAGGCACCGTAGGAGATACAGATTTTAGGGTCCGGCGCGGACTGCCACGCACGCAGCGCAGGGGATCGCATTGCACGGGTGACCGCGCCGGTAAACAGTAAAATATCCGCATGACGCGGGGACGGAACGACTTTAATACCGAAGCGTTCTGCATCGAACAGCGGCGAAAGCGTGGCGAAAATTTCGATTTCGCAGCCGTTGCAGCCGCCGCAGTCCACGCGGTAAACGTAGGCAGAACGTTTGATTTTTTTCAGTAACGACGCCTTCATGCTGGCGATGGATTCATCCACCGTCATCGGAACCGGAATGCCGTTGGCGTCACGGGGGCCTAATAAATTGCTCATCAGATGGCCTCTTTCATATGGCGAGTCAGTTCAATACGGTCGGACGGCACCAGGCATTTCTGGCGCTTACATTCCGGGCAAGTCTCAAAGCTTTCGCGGTGGTTTTCCGCGCGACTGTCACCGTTGTGCTTAAGCAGCGCAATGGCGTAGTCGATCTCTTTCTGTACGGCGAAAGGACGATTGCAGACGCGGCAGTTGCACAGCGCGAAGCGGGACTGTTGCAGGAAGTCTTCTTTCTTCCACACCGCTAGTTCGTACTCTTGCGACAGTTTGATCGCCGCCGTCGGGCAAACTTCTTCGCAACGTCCACAAAAGATGCAGCGCCCAAGATTGAACTGCCACGCCAGCTCACCGGTGGCGAGGTCGGTTTCAACCGTTAAGGCGTTTGACGGGCAGGCATTGACGCAGGCCGCGCAGCCGATGCACTGCTGCGGGTTCTGTTCTGGCTTACCACGGAAGTTTTTATCAACCGCAATCGGCTCCAGCGGATAAGACGAGGTCGCCGTGCCGGTTTTGATGACTTTTTTGATAAAGGTAAACATGGCGATTCCTTATTTCAGCGGCGAGTTTTTACGCTCAATGCTGTAACGCTCGAGTTCTTTGTACGGCACCACTTTGCTCTTCTTCTTACGCACATCGACCACGGTCATGCGGTCGGTACAGGAGTAGCAAGGATCGAGGCTACCGATAATCAGCGGCGCATCGGAAACAGTGTTGCCGCGCAGCATGTAGCGCAGGGTCGGCCAGTTCGCGTAGGTCGCGGCACGGCAGCGCCAGCGGTACAGCTTCTGGTTGTCGCCGGTCATGCTCCAGTGGATATCATCGCCACGCGGCGCTTCGGCAAAGCCCAGCGCAAAACGGTGCGGAATGTAGGTGAATCCTTCCACCGCCAGCGGGCCGCCTGGCAGGTTGTCCAGGCCGTAGTCAATCATATTGAGCGAGGTAAAGACTTCGTTGATACGCACTTTCAGGCGGGAAATAACGTCGCAGCCCTGCTCGCTGTGAACTTCCATCGGCAGCAGGCCATAACCAACAAACGGGTGATCGGCACGGGTATCACGAGCGTGGCCGCTGGCGCGAACCATCGGGCCAACGTTACTGAAATCGCGGGCGATTTCCGGGTCGAGGCGACCAATGCCGACGGTGCGCTGTTCCATGTTCGGTGTACTCAGCAGCACATCCACCAGCTCCTGTACTTCACGACGCATTTGCTGCGCCAGTTGACGGGTCTGGATCATGTCATCTTTCAGCAGATCGCGACGAATCCCGCCGATCAAGTTCAGACCGTAAGTTTTACGCGCGCCGGTGAGGATCTCCGCCATTTTCATGGAGGATTCGCGCACGCGGAAGAACTGCATAAAGCCGGAGTCAAAGCCGGTAAAGTGACAGGCGAGGCCGAGGTTGAGCAGATGCGAATGCAGGCGTTCCACCTCCAGCAGAATGGCGCGGATCATCTGCGCACGTTCTGGCACCTGAATACCCATCGCGTTTTCCACCGACGTGGTGTAGGCGGTGCTGTGAGCAAAGCCGCAGATGCCGCACACACGGTCAGAGAGGAAGGTCACTTCGTTGTAACCCATACGGGTTTCCGCCAGTTTTTCCATGCCGCGATGGACGTAGAACAGGCGGTAGTCTGCGTCGATAATATTTTCGCCATCGACGAACAGACGGAAGTGACCCGGTTCGTCAGAAGTGACATGCAGTGGACCAATCGGCACAACGTTGTTTTTCTTGTCGCCCAGTTCGTTGATGAACTCGTAGGTTTCAGCATCGGTGGTCGGTGCCGGACGCTGACGGTAATCCATGCTGTCTTTACGCAGCGGGTAGAGTTCATCCGGCCAGTCATCCGGCAGCACCAGACGACGCTCATCCGGCAGACCAACCGGAATCAAACCGTACATATCGCGCACTTCGCGCTCGCCCCAGACCGCCGCCGGAACGCGCGGCGTCACGGACGGATATTCCGGTTTATTGGCATCAACTTCGACGCGAACCGTGATCCAGCACTTGGTGCCCTTCTCCATCGACAGCACGTAGTAAACGGCGTAATGACCATTCAGTTTGCGTTCATCGTTACCAAACAGTACCGACAGCCAGCCACCCTGTTTGTAGTAGAGGAACTCCACCACTTCCGGCAGATAGTTCACCTTTACGGTCACGGTCAGCTGATCTTTGGTCTGCCAGGCGTGGTCCAGCACGACGCCCGGAAATGCCTCATTCAGCGCGGCGAGATAATGTTGACCTAATTTTTCTTCAGACATGCTCATACTCTCTTTAATCACGCCGCCAGCAAGGAGACGAACGCTAAAAATGCAAAGCCAAACCCAGCCCAGGTAATGCGCGGAGTAATATCAAGACGCAGACGGGCCATACTGTTTTCGAACAGCGCGATAACCAGGACGCCGACCACCAGTTTGACGATGGCAATCACCAGCGCCAGCAGCAGCCCGCCAGCGGTGAAGGTTTCCATTTGTCCCCACGGAATAAACACCCCGACGAACATCTGCAACACCACCAGCTGTTTCAGGCTGATACCCCATTTCATTACGCCAAAGCCGCTGCCGCTATACTCAGAGAGCGGACCTTCCTGCAACTCCTGCTCGGCTTCCGCCAGGTCGAACGGCAGTTTGCCCATTTCGATAAAAGTGGCGAACGCACAGGCACAAAGCGCCAGCACCAGCGGGATGCTCTGGCTCAGAGGCCAGTGATAAACGGTGTCGGTGATGTTGCTGATGTTGGTGGAACCGGCAACCTGTGCGGCAACCCACAGACCAAGCAGCAGCATCGGTTCGACCAGCACGCCAAGCATCGCTTCACGACTCGCGCCGATAGCGGTAAACGGGCTACCAGTATCCAGACCGGAAATGGCAAAGAAGAAACGCGCAATGGCGAAGAGATACAGCAAGGTGATCAAATCACCCAGCTGCGGCAGCGGAGAACCGACAGTCACCACCGGCAGCGCAGTAGCGATAGTCAGCATGACGCCCACCATCACATACGGCGTCAGGCGGAACACCCAGCCGGAGGCATCCGGGCCAACACTCTGGCGACCCAGCAGTTTGATAATGTCGCGATACTCCTGCAACACGCCCGGCCCGCGACGGTTATGCAGACGCGCGCGCGCCACGCGGGTAATACCGGAGAGCAGCGGCGCAACGGCAAATAACACCAGCGCCTGAATTAACGGATATAAAACACTCATTCTCAGGCTCCTCGTGAAACAATAATCACCACCAGTACCGCCAGTTCAACCAGCGCCATCCGGCGGAACAGCAACGCACTCCCCTCGCACTGCCAGCCCGGCACCAGCGACACCGGATTCAGCACTTTGCGCAGTTTCAGCACCGGCGCAAACGCCTGTTTCACCGGCATGGCAAAACCGTGAGCAGTAATCACCATTGATTTTTCATGGTCGTAGCCGCACACCCATGCCGCGCCACGGGAACGCGACGGCAGGCGGTCGCCTTTGCAAATCGCCATAATGATGAATGGCAGCAGCGGGCAGGCAATCAGCAGCAGGGTGATCATCGGTTGAGAAACGGTGGTGTTAGCAGGCTCCAGCGGCAGAGGCACCGCAGCAAACAGCATCGGCAGCAGCCACGGCGCAGCAACACCGCCAATTACGCAGCAAATCGCCAGTGCCACTACGCTTACGCTCATCAGGAGCGGCGCACTGGTGGCGTTTTCGGCTTCTTTGGTACGTGGCGCACCGAGGAACGTGACGCCATAGACTTTCGCCATACACATCACCGCCAGCGCACCGGTAATTGCCAGACCCACTGCGAGCAGCGGCCCCAGCAGACGGGCAACAAACGCGCCACTATTGCTCAGTTTGAAGAAGGATTGATAGATAACCCATTCCCCGGCAAAACCGTTCAGCGGCGGCAGCGCAGCCATTGCCATCAGCCCGACCAACATGGCGATGGAGATAACCGGCATTTTCTTGCCAATACCACCGAGTTTTTCGATATCGCGATGACCGGTACGGAACCAGACGCTCCCCGCCCCGAGGAACAGTACGCTTTTGAACAGGCTATGGTTAAGCAGATGGTACAGACCACCGGCCAGGCCAAGAGCAATCAGCGCCGGTTGTTCGAGCGCGATACCCGTTACGCCAGCGCCCAGCCCCAGCAGGATGATGCCGATATTTTCCAGGGTATGGTAAGCCAACAGACGCTGGATGTTGTGTTCCATCAGCGCATACAGACCACCGACGAACGCGGTGATCATGCCGAGCACCAGTAGCGCAATTCCCCACCACAGCGGCGCATTACCACCCAGCAAAGACAGGGTTAAAATGCCCAGCAGGCCAATTTTCATCACTACTGTGGAAAACAGCGCGGCAGCAGGCGCTGAAGCGTTAGCATGAGCCTGCGGCACCCAGCCGTGCAGCGGGATAATCCCGGCCAGCAGGCCAAAGCCAATCACACCGAGCAGCCAGATATCGGAACCGAGCGGCAGTTGTTGTACGCGCATATCCAGCAGGCGCAGATCCAGCGTGCCGTAACGCTGCCAGACCAGCCAGCAGGCTATCGCCAGCAGCAAAGTACCGAGGCGCCCCAGCACAAACCACAGTTTGCCCTCTTTGCTGTTGCTAGTGAGAAACACCGCGCACAGAGCCATGATTTCTGCCATTACCACTAACATGCCCAGATTGCTGGCGATAACGGCGCACACGGCGGCAGTCATCAGCATATTGATCTGCAAGCCGTTGCATTTCACCTGCGCGTGGCGATGCCAGTCAATGTTGTAGAGGCTGACAAACAGGCCGCACAGGCCGAGGGTAATCAACCAAATCGCGTTAAGCGGGGAGATTTGGATATCAAAACTCACCAGTGACAGCGTACCGCTCACGCCGACCGCCCCCGTCAGCACGGTGAAACCTGCTGCTGCCGTGTACACGCTACCAACCGCGCCGCCAATCCCGGCGACCCAGCCGCTTAGCGCCTTATGAAAAGAAAAGAGAAATGCCAGAACAGCGGCGGCGACAAACCACGCAACGCCGCTATTGATCAGGGAAATTGCGCTCATTTAGCCTCTCCACTTTGAGCCTGCTGAAACAAGGTGAGATCGCCAAAATCGGTGTTAAAAGTCAGCTCACGCTTACGTTTGCTGACGCGGGCGATATCGGTGTTATCCACCAGATGCAGGGCTTTGGTTGGGCACATCCGCACGCAGGCTGGACCTTGTTCATCAAAGCTACAAAGGTCACATTTGACGGCGATCGCACGAATGCCCGGCACCCAGTCAAGCAATGTGCTGACACGCGCCGGAGCAGGCGGTGCCGGTGGGGCTTTCGGGGTATTGGCGTTTGCCGGAATATCCAGCGGACGGCTGCCGGAAAATTCAATAGCGCCAAACGGGCAGGCGATGCCGCACAGTTTGCAGCTTACGCACAGACTTTCATTCAACTGCACGGCACCATCAACGCGCTCGATGGCATTAACCGGACAGACCACCGCACAGGGCGCATCTTCACAGTGGTGACAGAGCTGCGGTGCAGATTCTTTTTCATTTAGCATCACTCGCAGGCGCGGCATGGATTGCAGGCCGTGCTGGCGATGCGTCTCTGAACAGGCGGCCTCACAGGTGTGGCAGCCGATACAGAGCGTGGAGTCAGCAATTACAAAACGATTCACCAGGCATTCCTCAGGTGATTGTCATTTTTGACGAAAACATGCCGATGAAATGTCATTTTCGACACTCATCGACACGCCCATCCCCAAACAGGCATGACGCCTGCAAAACGGGCAAAGCCTCAGCTCATGCTGCCGAGCTTTGTCCCTCTACCAGTTGGCTTAAATTCACCGGGGTATTGTTTTCAATGGCGGTGTATAAGCTGTCGTAAACGCCGGCGATTTTTTCGAGATAGTGTTCCAGCACTTGTTCGCGATTACGGATGTTGACCTTGCCATCAATCATGCCGTCACTGCTCAACTGAGCCAGTGCAATCCGCTGCTTATCTTCGCCATCTTTCGTTTCGACGTAGTACTCGATGGTATGGCTGTTAAAACCATCCGCCAGGGTGACGTAAATTCGAAAATGTTCAAAAAGAACGAAACAGAGCTCTTTATCTGGCGCGCAGCTCATCGCGTGATGCAAACGCGCTTTTGATAACGTGATCCCCTGAACCAGCGAATTGCAATAGATATGCCACTGGTCCTGTAGGCGACGATGCCGCTGTGCGATGTAATCGGCTTTCTCGCTTATTTCCCAAATAGTCATTGTCAGGTTACCCGTTTAACAGAGATGCCTGCCCTTAAGCATTTTCTGTGCCAATTTTTAATTCATTGTTATTTAGGTGATTTTTATGATTTCACTGAATTTCGACGCCGTGTCGACGTGTCATTTCGACATCATCGACATTATTCACCGCAGGGATAATCAACACTGGCACAATTATTGCTTATAGCTGGCAATAGTTAATGGGAGGCGATATGCACGAAATAACCCTCTGCCAACGGGCACTGGAATTGATCGAACAACAGGCCGCAAAGCACGGCGCAAAACGCGTAACTGGGGTCTGGCTCAAAATTGGCGCATTTTCTTGTGTCGAAACCAGCTCTCTTGCCTTTTGTTTTGATCTGGTTTGCCGTGGCAGCGTGGCGGAAGGTTGTAAACTGCACCTCGAAGAACAAGAGGCCGAATGCTGGTGTGAAACATGCCAACAGTATGTGACGCTACTGACCCAGCGCGTCCGCCGCTGCCCACAGTGTCATGGCGACATGCTGCGCATTGTGGCAGACGACGGTTTACAGATTCGGCGGATAGAAATAGACCAGGAGTGAGCGATGTGTACAACATGCGGTTGCGGTGAAGGCAACCTGTATATCGAGGGTGATGAACATAACCCTCATTCCGCGTTTCGTAGCGCGCCTTTTGCCCCGGCAGCACGCCCGAAGATGAAAATCACCGGCATTAAAGCGCCTGAATTTACCCCCAGCCAGACCGAAGAAGGCGACCTGCATTACGGTCATGGTGAAGCAGGCACACACGCGCCGGGCATGAGCCAGCGCCGGATGCTGGAAGTCGAAATTGACGTGCTGGACAAAAATAATCGCCTGGCTGAACGTAACCGCGCGCGTTTTGCTGCCCGTAATCAACTGGTGCTCAACCTGGTATCCAGCCCTGGTTCCGGTAAAACCACGCTGCTGACTGAAACCTTAATGCGCCTGAAAGACAGCGTTCCATGCGCGGTAATTGAAGGCGATCAGCAAACCGTAAACGATGCCGCACGTATTCGCGCTACCGGTACGCCAGCAATTCAGGTGAACACCGGTAAAGGCTGCCATCTCGATGCACAGATGATCGCCGACGCCGCGCCGCGCCTGCCACTGGACGATAACGGTATTCTGTTTATCGAAAACGTTGGCAACCTGGTGTGCCCGGCCAGCTTCGATCTGGGTGAGAAACATAAAGTGGCGGTGCTTTCCGTTACCGAAGGCGAAGACAAGCCGCTGAAATATCCGCATATGTTTGCCGCCGCCTCGCTGATGCTACTCAACAAAGTTGACCTGCTGCCGTATCTCAATTTCGACGTTGAGAAATGCATCGCCTGCGCCCGCGAAGTCAATCCAGAAATTGAAATCATCCTCATTTCTGCCACCAGCGGCGAAGGGATGGATCAGTGGCTGAACTGGCTGGAGACACAGCGATGTGCATAGGCGTTCCCGGCCAGATTCGCACCATTGACGGCAACCAGGCGAAAGTCGACGTCTGCGGCATTCAGCGCGATGTCGATTTAACGTTAGTCGGCAGCTGCGATGAAAACGGTCAGCCGCGCGTGGGTCAGTGGGTACTGGTTCACGTTGGCTTTGCCATGAGCGTAATTAATGAAGCCGAAGCGCGCGACACCCTCGACGCCTTACAAAATATGTTTGACGTTGAGCCGGATGTCGGTGCGCTGTTGTATGGCGAGGAAAAATAATGCGTTTTGTTGATGAATATCGCGCGCCGGAACAGGTGATGCAGTTAATTGAGCATCTGCGCGAACGTGCTTCACACCTCTCTTACACCGCCGAACGCCCTCTGCGTATTATGGAAGTGTGCGGCGGTCATACCCACGCCATTTTTAAATTCGGCCTCGATCAGTTACTGCCAGAAAACGTTGAGTTTATCCACGGTCCGGGCTGCCCGGTGTGCGTACTGCCGATGGGCAGAATCGACACCTGCGTGGAAATTGCCAGCCATCCGGAAGTGATTTTCTGTACCTTTGGCGACGCCATGCGCGTACCAGGAAAACAGGGGTCACTGTTGCAGGCAAAAGCATGCGGTGCCGATGTGCGCATCGTCTACTCGCCAATGGATGCGTTGAAACTGGCGCAGGAGAACCCAACCCGCAAAGTGGTGTTCTTCGGCTTAGGGTTTGAAACCACCATGCCGACCACCGCCATCACCCTGCAACAGGCGAAAGCCCGCGATGTGCAGAACTTTTACTTCTTCTGCCAGCACATTACGCTTATCCCCACGCTGCGCAGTTTGCTGGAACAACCGGACAATGGCATTGATGCGTTCCTCGCGCCGGGCCACGTCAGTATGGTTATCGGCACCGACGCCTATAATTTTATCGCCAGCGATTTTAATCGTCCGCTGGTGGTCGCTGGTTTCGAACCACTTGATCTACTACAAGGCGTGGTGATGCTGGTAGAGCAGAAAATAGCGGCCCACAGCAAAGTAGAGAATCAGTACCGTAGGGTGGTGCCTGACGCAGGTAACCTGCTGGCGCAACAGGCGATAGCCGACGTGTTCTGTGTTAACGGCGATAGCGAATGGCGTGGCCTTGGGGTGATCGAATCATCTGGCGTGCATCTGACGCCGGATTATCAGCGATTTGACGCTGAAGCGCATTTCCGCCCGGCACCGCAGCAGGTTTGCGATGATCCACGCGCGCGCTGTGGCGAAGTATTGACGGGCAAATGTAAGCCGCATCAATGCCCGCTGTTTGGTAACACCTGTAATCCTCAAACCGCATTCGGCGCGCTGATGGTCTCCTCTGAAGGAGCGTGCGCCGCGTGGTATCAGTATCGTCAGCAGGAGAGTGAAGCGTGAATAATATCCAACTCGCCCACGGCAGCGGCGGCCAGGCGATGCAGCAATTAATCAACAGCCTGTTTATGGAAGCCTTTGCGAATCCGTGGCTGGCTGAGCAGGAAGATCAGGCGCGTCTTGATCTGGCGCAACTGGTGGCGGAAGGCGACCGTCTGGCCTTTTCCACCGACAGCTACGTCATTGACCCGCTGTTCTTTCCTGGTGGCAATATTGGCAAGCTGGCGATTTGCGGCACGGCGAACGACGTAGCGGTCAGCGGCGCAATTCCACGCTATCTCTCCTGTGGATTTATCCTTGAAGAAGGATTGCCGATGGAGACGCTGAAAGCAGTGGTTACCAGCATGGCTGAAACTGCCCGTGCGGCTGGCATCGCCATCGTTACTGGCGATACAAAAGTGGTGCAGCGTGGGGCGGCAGATAAACTGTTTATCAACACCGCAGGCATGGGCGCGATCCCGACAAATATTCACTGGGGCGCACAAACCCTGACCGCAGGCGATGTATTGCTGGTTAGCGGTACACTCGGCGACCACGGTGCGACTATCCTTAACTTGCGCGAACAACTGGGGCTGGATGGCGAACTGATCAGCGACTGCGCGGTGCTGACGCCGCTGATTCAGACGCTGCGAGACATTCCCGGCGTGAAGGCGCTGCGCGATGCCACGCGCGGTGGGGTGAACGCGGTGGTTCATGAGTTCGCGGCAGCCTGCGGTTGCGGTATTGAGCTTTCAGAAGCTGCGCTACCGGTTAAACCTGCTGTGCGCGGCGTTTGTGAGCTGCTGGGGCTGGACGCCCTCAACTTTGCCAATGAAGGTAAGCTGGTGATTGCCGTAGAGCGTAATGCGGCTGAGCAAGTGTTGGCGGCGCTGCATTCCCATCCACTAGGACAGGATGCAGCGTTAATTGGCGAAGTGGTGGAGCGTAAAGGTGTTCGTCTCGCAGGGCTTTATGGCGTGAAACGAACTCTCGATCTACCTCACGCCGAACCGCTGCCTCGTATATGCTAATAAAAATCTAAAGCTCCTATAATTTGTCATTTACCTTTTGCACCGCTTAGCGGTGCTTTCCTGGAAGAACAACATGTCGTATACACCGATGAGTGATCTCGGGCAACAAGGGTTGTTCGACATCACTCGGACACTATTGCAGCAGCCCGATCTGGCCTCGCTGTGTGAGGCTCTTTCGCAACTGGTAAAGCGTTCTGCGCTCGCCGACAACGCGGCGATTGTGTTGTGGCAAGCGCAGACTCAACGTGCGACTTATTACGCGTCGCGTGACAAAGATACCCCCATAAAATACGAAGACGAAACCGTTCTGGCGCATGGGCCGGTGCGTAGCATTTTGTCGCGTCCTGATACGCTGCATTGCAGCTACGAAGAATTTTGTGAAACCTGGCCGCAACTGGCCACAAGCGGGCTATACCCTAAATTTGGTCACTATTGCCTGATGCCACAGGCAGCGGAAGGACATATTTTTGGCGGCTGTGAATTTATTCGTTATGACGATCGCCCGTGGAGCGAAAAAGAGTTCAATCGCCTGCAAACCTTTACGCAGATTGTTTCTGTTGTCACCGAGCAAATTCAGAGCTGCATCATCAACAATGTCGACTACGAACTGTTATGTCGGGAACGGGATAACTTCCGCATTCTGGTCGCCATCACCAATGCGGTACTCTCCCGCCTGGATATGGACGAACTGGTCAGCGAAGTGGCGAAAGAGATCCACTACTACTTCGATATCGACGATATCAGTATCGTCTTACGTAGCCACCGCAAAAACAAACTCAACGTCTACTCCACTCACTATCTCGATAAACAGCATCCCACTCACGAACAGAGTGAAGTTGATGAGGCCGGAACCCTCACCGAACGCGTATTTAAAAGCAAAGAGATGCTGCTGATTAATCTCCACGAGCGGGATGATTTAGCCCCCTACGAACGCATGTTGTTTGATACCTGGGGCAACCAGATCCAGACGCTGTGCCTGCTGCCGTTGATGTCTGGCAATACCATGCTGGGCGTGCTGAAACTGGCACAGTGCGAAGAGAAAACGTTTACCACAACCAACCTGGGTTTGCTGCGCCAGATTGCCGAACGAGTGGCAATCGCCGTCGATAATGCCCTCGCCTACCAGGAAATCCACCGTCTGAAAGAGCGGCTGGTTGATGAAAACCTCGCCCTGACTGAACAACTCAACAATGTAGATAGTGAGTTTGGCGAGATTATTGGTCGCAGCGAAAGCATGTACAGCGTGCTCAAACAGGTTGAGATGGTGGCGCAAAGCGACAGTACCGTACTCATTCTTGGTGAAACTGGCACAGGAAAAGAGCTAATCGCCCGCGCAATTCACAATCTGAGTGGGCGTAACAATCGTCGCATGGTGAAAATGAACTGCGCGGCGATGCCTGCCGGATTACTGGAAAGCGACCTGTTTGGTCATGAACGTGGTGCCTTTACTGGTGCCAGCGCACAGCGCATCGGTCGTTTTGAACTGGCGGATAAAAGCTCGCTGTTCCTCGATGAAGTGGGTGATATGCCACTGGAGTTACAGCCGAAGTTGCTGCGCGTATTGCAGGAGCAGGAGTTTGAACGCCTCGGCAGCAACAAAATCATTCAGACAGACGTGCGTTTAATCGCCGCAACTAATCGCGATCTGAAAAAAATGGTCGCCGACCGCGAGTTCCGTAGCGATCTCTATTACCGCCTGAACGTCTTCCCGATCCACCTGCCGCCGTTACGCGAACGCCCGGAAGATATTCCGCTGCTGGCGAAAGCCTTTACCTTCAAAATTGCCCGCCGACTGGGGCGCAATATCGACAGCATTCCTGCCGAGACACTGCGCATATTGAGCAACATGGAATGGCCGGGTAACGTGCGCGAACTGGAAAATGTTATTGAGCGCGCGGTACTGCTGACTCGCGGTAATGTTCTACAACTCTCTTTACCCGATATCTCACTGCCAGAACCTGAAACGCCGCCAGCTGCAACGGTCGTCGCTCAGGAAGGTGAAGATGAATATCAACTGATTGTTCGCGTATTAAAAGAGACTAATGGCGTAGTCGCGGGTCCGAAAGGCGCTGCGCAACGTCTGGGGCTAAAACGCACCACCCTGCTGTCACGGATGAAACGGCTGGGAATTGATAAAGCGGCGTTGGTTTAATTGTCTGGAGTGCCGGACAGGAAGATCTATCCGGCACGCTATTCACGTGGTTTCTTCGGGCGATATTTTTCCGGCAATTCCGGCACCGGACGCTTATCATCAATCAGATGACGCACGGTTAAGATCGGATGACGCCACAGCATTCGCGGCCCTGCCCAACGCATAATCTGCTTCATCTCCTCACGCTTCGCAGGCTGATAACAGTGCACCGGGCACTGCTTACAGGCCGGTTTCTCTTCGCCAAACACACATTTATCCAGCCGCTTTTGCGCGTAAGCAAACAGCGCATCGTAATGCCCCGGCTCCGCTGACGCCTGCGGGCATTGCGCTTGATAAAGATCGATCATTCTTTTAATCGTCAGTTTTTCACGAGAGATACGCTTGCCGGACATGCTGCCTCCATACTCTTAAGGTGCATTTATATTACAACTTAAATTTAAAGGGGACTATGGCTCTGAAGGAGGAGATTTCTTCAATCAGGCAATGTTGCGCCCCTTCTTCACAGTCAACAAGCAAACGCTGCAAAACAGCATTTTTACCGGAACCGACATCAAGAACTCACCTTTCGCGTCTTCCCCTGAAATGATTAACTCCGGTATCATGTGCGCCTTATGTGATTACAACGAAAATAAAAACCATCACACTACATTTAACATCAGGGAACCGGATCTAACTCCATGAGTGTAATAGAAAATTTCGACGCCCATACGCCGATGATGCAGCAGTACCTCAAGCTGAAAGCCCAGCATCCTGAGATCCTGCTGTTCTACCGGATGGGTGACTTTTACGAGCTGTTTTATGACGACGCCAAACGAGCGTCGCAGCTGCTGGATATTTCACTGACTAAACGCGGCGCATCTGCGGGCGAGCCGATCCCGATGGCGGGTATTCCCTACCATGCAGTGGAAAACTATCTCGCCAAACTGGTGAATCAAGGTGAGTCGGTTGCGATTTGTGAACAAATCGGCGATCCGGCCACCAGCAAAGGGCCGGTTGAGCGCAAAGTTGTCCGTATCGTCACGCCGGGCACGATCAGCGATGAAGCTCTGCTACAGGAGCGTCAGGACAACCTACTGGCGGCTATCTGGCAGGACAGCAAAGGTTTCGGTTACGCGACGCTGGATATCAGTTCCGGTCGTTTTCGTCTGAGCGAACCGGCTGACCGCGAAACGATGGCGGCAGAACTGCAACGCACCAATCCGGCGGAACTGCTTTATGCAGAAGATTTCGCCGAGATGTCGTTAATTGAAGGTCGTCGCGGCCTGCGCCGTCGTCCGCTGTGGGAGTTTGAAATCGACACCGCGCGCCAGCAGTTGAACCTGCAATTTGGCACCCGCGATCTTGTCGGTTTTGGCGTCGAGAACGCGCCTCGCGGGCTTTGTGCTGCCGGTTGCCTGTTACAGTATGCGAAAGATACCCAACGCACGACCCTGCCGCATATTCGTTCTATCACTATGGAACGTGAGCAGGACAGCATCATTATGGATGCTGCGACACGTCGTAACCTGGAAATTACCCAGAATCTGGCGGGCGGTGCGGAAAATACATTGGCTTCCGTGCTCGATTGCACCGTCACACCGATGGGTAGCCGTATGCTGAAACGCTGGCTGCATATGCCGGTGCGCGACACCCGTGTGTTGCTTGAGCGTCAGCAAACTATTGGCGCATTGCAGGATTTCACCGCCGAGTTACAGCCGGTACTACGGCAGGTCGGCGATCTGGAGCGTATTCTGGCACGCCTGGCGTTACGCACTGCTCGCCCGCGCGATCTGGCTCGTATGCGCCATGCCTTCCAGCAACTGCCGGAACTGCGCGCACAGTTAGAAAATATCGATAGTGCACCAGTACAGGCACTGCGTGAGAAAATGGGCGAGTTTGCCGAGCTGCGTGACCTGCTGGAGCGGGCAATTATCGAGACACCGCCAGTGCTGGTACGCGACGGTGGCGTCATCGCTCCAGGCTATAACGAAGAACTGGATGAGTGGCGTGCGCTGGCTGACGGTGCGACCGATTATCTGGAGCGTCTGGAAATCCGCGAGCGTGAACGTACCGGTCTGGACACGCTGAAAGTCGGCTTTAATGCGGTGCACGGCTACTACATTCAAATCAGCCGTGGGCAAAGCCATCTGGCGCCAATCAACTATATGCGCCGCCAGACGCTGAAAAACGCCGAACGTTACATTATTCCGGAGCTGAAAGAGTACGAAGACAAAGTACTGACTTCAAAAGGTAAAGCACTGACGCTGGAAAAACAGCTTTATGAAGAGCTGTTCGACCTGCTGTTGCCGCATCTGGAAGCGTTACAACAGAGTGCGAGCGCGCTGGCAGAACTGGACGTACTGGTAAATCTGGCGGAACGCGCATATACCCTAAACTACACCTGCCCGACCTTTATCGATAAACCCGGCATTCGCATTACCGAAGGTCGCCATCCGGTGGTTGAACAGGTGCTGAATGAGCCGTTTATCGCTAACCCGCTAAATCTGTCGCCTCAGCGTCGCATGTTGATCATCACCGGTCCGAACATGGGTGGTAAAAGTACCTATATGCGCCAGACCGCGTTGATTGCGCTGATGGCGTATATTGGCAGTTACGTACCGGCACAAAAAGTCGAGATTGGACCGATCGATCGCATATTCACCCGTGTTGGCGCAGCGGATGATCTGGCTTCCGGACGTTCAACCTTTATGGTGGAGATGACCGAAACCGCTAATATTCTGCATAACGCCACCGAGTACAGTCTGGTGTTGATGGATGAGATTGGGCGCGGGACGTCCACTTACGATGGCCTGTCGCTGGCGTGGGCATGTGCGGAAAATCTGGCGAATAAAATTAAAGCGTTGACGCTGTTTGCTACCCATTACTTCGAGCTGACTCAACTGCCGGAGAAAATGGAAGGCGTCGCCAACGTGCATCTCGATGCGCTAGAGCACGGAGACACTATCGCCTTTATGCACAGCGTACAGGACGGCGCGGCGAGTAAGAGTTACGGTCTGGCGGTTGCTGCGCTGGCAGGTGTACCGAAAGAGGTGATCAAACGTGCGCGACAGAAACTGCGTGAGCTGGAAAGCATTTCGCCGAATGCTGCCGCTACACAGGTAGATGGTACGCAAATGTCGCTACTTTCTGTGCCGGAAGAAACCTCGCCAGCGGTCGAAGCACTGGAAAATCTCGATCCAGATTCTCTGACTCCGCGTCAGGCGCTGGAGTGGATTTATCGGTTGAAGAGTCTAGTGTAAAAATAATTCCCGATAGTCTTTTACTATCGGGAATATTAATGACAACTGGCGAATCTAATAAAAATACCCTGTATAATAGTAGAGATTATTTTACAGGGTAAAATCATGCCATCAACACGCTATCAAAAAATTGATGCTCATCACTACCGCCATATATGGGCTGTTGGTGATATTCATGGTGACTATCAATTATTACAATCCCGTTTGCATGAATTATCTTTTTGTCACGAAACAGACTTACTTATTTCCACAGGCGATAATATTGATCGTGGGTCGGAGAGTCTTAACGTGCTACGCCTGTTAAACCAACCCTGGTTTACCTCCGTGAAAGGCAACCACGAAGCGATGGCGCTTGATGCATTCGCGACTGGTGATGGCAATATGTGGTTAGCCAGCGGCGGCGGCTGGTTTTTTGATTTAAATGATTCAGAGCAAAAAGAAGCAATAGATCTGTTGCTGAGATTTCATCATCTCCCGCATATTATCGAATTGAGTAACGATATTATAAAATATGTCATCGCACATGCAGATTATCCGGGTAATGAATATCAATTTGGCAAAGAAATCGCGGAAAGCGAATTACTCTGGCCTGTTGATCGCGTGCAGAAGTCGCTTAATGGCGAGTTACAAAAAATAAACGGTGCTGATTATTTTATATTTGGACATATGATGTTTGATAACATTCAGACATTCGCTAACCAGATTTATATTGATACCGGATCGCCGAAAAGCGGACGGTTATCGTTTTATAAAATTAAATAGTTAATCCAGTCAGGATAAGGATCAGCTCTGGTTCAGATCCGCTATTGCCAATATCGGTCATGAATTTCTTCATAAAGACATCGGGGTTCGCACACCAGTTTACTGTCAGAAGTCGGCGTCACCATCAACGCTATTCAGGACGGATGATACAAAAGAAAAAGGCCAGCCTCACTTGAGACTGGCCTTTCTGACAGATGCTTGCTTATTCGCGGAACAGCGCCTCGATATTCAGCCCCTGAGTCTGCAAAATCTCACGCAGACGGCGCAGGCCTTCAACCTGAATCTGGCGAACACGTTCACGAGTGAGGCCAATTTCACGACCTACATCTTCCAGTGTTGCCGCTTCGTACCCCAGCAAACCGAATCGACGTGCCAGCACTTCACGCTGTTTGGCGTTCAGCTCGAACAGCCATTTGACGATGCTCTGTTTCATATCGTCATCTTGCGTGGTGTCTTCCGGACCGTTCTCTTTTTCATCGGCCAGAATGTCCAGCAACGCTTTTTCGGAATCACCACCCAGAGGGGTGTCTACCGAGGTAATGCGCTCGTTAAGACGAAGCATACGGCTGACATCATCAACTGGTTTATCCAGTTGCTCTGCGATCTCTTCCGCACTCGGTTCGTGATCCAGCTTATGGGACAACTCACGTGCGGTTCGCAGGTAAACGTTCAGCTCCTTTACAATGTGAATCGGCAAACGAATAGTACGGGTTTGGTTCATAATCGCCCGTTCGATCGTCTGACGAATCCACCATGTTGCGTATGTTGAGAAGCGGAAACCACGTTCCGGGTCAAACTTCTCAACCGCGCGGATCAGCCCCAGGTTGCCCTCTTCGATAAGATCCAGCAAAGCCAGACCACGATTGCCATAACGGCGGGCAATTTTTACCACCAGACGGGTAATGACTCCAACT
>NZ_PZKQ01000117.1:0-1287 GCF_003046645.1 Escherichia sp. MOD1-EC6475
AACCGGAAAGAGGCGGGGGAACGGACGGGTTGGCGGCGTTAAGTTTAGAGATGCGAATCCGTCAGTTTCTTCAGTCATTACGGCAGACGCCTGCTATTACAGCCTGCGATGCGGCAATACCTGAAATACCTACTTATTAAATATTTAGGAGCACGACCTGTTCGTTTGATGGGGGACGGGTGGTATAATAGCGTCGGTGCTGGAGGCTTTTGCCCCAGCCAGCAGATTCACAGTTTGGCTGTGGCAAAAAGCAGAAAGCCCCGAGTAATTTTTTCAAATTAACCCGAGGCCACTGTATGCTCGTCACATTCAATGTAGCCTCTTACCCGCTTAAATGCAAGGAGAAGAAGGCCATGAAACTGCCGAACCAACCCGTTGTTTTGTGCGTATTGATAGTTTGTCTTACGCTGTTGATATTCACCTGGCTTACGCGCAATTCGCTTTGCGAACTGCGTCTGAAAGACGGTACACGGGAAGTTTCGGCCCTGATGGACTACGAATCCGGTAGGTAGCTGAAAGAGGGGGGGCAACCCCCCCTCTATTCAGAATGTGATCCAGCTAGCCAATAGCACCTTTAGAAAAGGGTTTCTCCGGTCGGGGAAACCCTTTTTCCTTTCCATCGTTGGCGGGCCTTTTCATCGGAATGAGGCTCATGGGCAATTGCCAGTTTTGCTGGGCATCTTCAGCCTCAAACAGGGTTTTAATGGCTGTCTGTGGCATCCCTGCGCGTCGTTCCATTATGGTCATGTCTCCTTCTGCATCAGTAATGGACGTCAGCCGTCACAGCATGATCTGGCCCTGGGACGCAGTACCAAGTGTGAACTGCCCACCGCCGGAAGAAAGCGTGGGATGTGCTCCTTCTCCCTGCCGTGGCTGCTGGTGCTACATACGTCCAATATAGGAGCGAAATTACCCGCTTATCGACCCGATGTGGTAGGCTAACAGGGTAGAATATTATTCCGGAATCACGAAAATTCAGCTCTAGCCGGTGACCTGCTGACGCATCCGCTGCAAGCCATGCCGAAGGTGTCGAAATGAATAAAGAAGAACGTATGAACGAACGTACACAATCCCCGTGGGAGTCGTTTGCTCACGCCGAATTTATGGAGAAAGTCTTTAACAACCTGCGGGCGTTCTGTGACGCAGAGTACTGGCGGTTAACCACAGGTGAGAAAGAATCCCAGCAGCCGCAACCGGAAAAGAATATGCATTTTCTCGATCCCAATTAAGCCCCGTGCCTCTGTACCCTTTCCTAATGGTTGGGTTGATTTAGGGAAGGTGCGAATA
>NZ_PZKQ01000118.1:0-900 GCF_003046645.1 Escherichia sp. MOD1-EC6475
CTTGTTCGCACCTTCCTTAATACAGGTCTGTCATTCCCTTCTACCAGATCGGCTTTTTTCCCTTTTGTGTACAGTTTATATGAGTAGTTTTTGTTGATGGCTTCGTAATTCGCTCCGGAGGCTATTTTCATAAGCTGCATGGGTATCATCTCATCCATCTGGTTTATCACTGCATAGGAGTTTCCGGCAGTGGTGTTGATATAGACAACCTCCATTCTCTTGTTTCCATCACAGACATAGGCTTTTTTTGAGATTTCTTGTGTGGCAGCGGAGGCTGTCATACAGGTGCTGGTGAGAATGAGTGCAAGGACGGCTGAAGAATATTTTTTCATAACAACACCTTCTGTAGATTAAAAAGAGAGGTGCTTTTCCGGAGTTATATTAATAATTCATTCATCAGAGAAAACTGTTTTTTTGTTACGGCAATAATAATGAGACAATTCCTGGTAAGCCCGGTGCCGTTCTACGGTTGCACCGGGAGGGCTGGAACTCAGTGCGGAGATTTTTTACCATCCTGGCGATATAAATGATCATGTGCTGTTTTGCGGTCCCTGTATATGCCCATTTCTTTTTCCGTCTGTATTGCAGAACTGCGTAATAATCTGAAGGAGAACTCTTCCTGGCTGGTTGCTCTCTGTGATTTCATTTTTGCACGTTTCAGGCAGTGCTGTATCCGTCTCTGGGGTGATGCTGCCAACTTACTGCTTTAGTGTATGATGGTGTCTTTGAGGTGCTCCAGTGGCTTCTGTTTCTATCAGCTGTCCCTCCTGTTCAGCTACTGACGGGGTGGTGCGTAACGGCAAAAGCACCGCCGGACATCAGCGCTATCTCTGCTCTCACTGCCGTAAAACATGGCAACTGCAGTTCACTTACACCGCTTCTCAACCCGGTACGCACCAG
>NZ_PZKQ01000119.1:0-244 GCF_003046645.1 Escherichia sp. MOD1-EC6475
TTCAGGGGGCCAGTCTAATTTATTATAGAGTATATATATGTACTGCGTTTAAATCATGAAGACGACAACCTGTTTTACATAAATTATTCCTAAGTATTTTTCCAGAGAAGACCTAGGGAAGGTGCGAACAAGTTCCTGATATGAGATCATCATATTCATCCGGAGCGCATCCCAGAGGGACATCATGAGCCATCAACTCACCTTCGCCGATAGTGAATTCAGCATTAAGCGCCGTCAGACCCGA
>NZ_PZKQ01000120.1:0-2487 GCF_003046645.1 Escherichia sp. MOD1-EC6475
CGATTCCTCTGTAGTTCAGTCGGTAGAACGGCGGACTGTTAATCCGTATGTCACTGGTTCGAGTCCAGTCAGAGGAGCCAAATTTTGAAAAGCCCGCTTTGATAGCGGGCTTTTTGCTATATCTGATAATCAATTTCCTCTTCACTATTTTCCATCACCTGCCGCTTAATATCCTCAACCGACAATCCAGCATTGCACAGTTCCAGAAAACGCCAGACGTAGTTACGCTGCAGTTGTCCTCGTTTCAGACCCAACCAGACGGTACTGGCAGCGAAAAGATGGCGAGTATCCAGACGAATTAAATTCTCTTCCTCTTGCTCACCGCTGGATTGTTCGGCAACTAATCCGATCCCCAAACCGAGGGCGACATAGGTTTTGATGACATCAGAATCCTGAGCACTCAATACAATATCTGCCAGTAAACCTTTGCGGACAAATGCATCATCAATACGCGAGCGGCCTGTAATTCCCTGTCGGTAAGTGATCAACGGCCACTTCGCTATTGATTCCAGCGTCAATGGCGTAATTTGTGTTAAAGGATGATCGACAGGAACGAGCAAACTATGATGCCAACGAAACCAGGGGAAAGCGACGAGTTGGAGATCATTGCTCAAACGCTCACTGGCTATGCCAATATCTGCTCCACCGTTTTGTAGCAGGCTAGCAATTTCCTGCGGCGTCCCCTGGATAAGCTCGAGTCGCACTTCGGGGAAAAGTTCACGGAAGGCTTTAATGACCCCAGGCAAGCTGTAACGAGCCTGAGTGTGCGTCGTTGCAATAGTGAGTACGCCAGATGTGTCGTTGGTAAACAGGTCTGCAAGCCGACGAACATTACTGGCTTCATTCAGAATACGTTCTGCAATGACCAGTAATGCTTTGCCCGGTTCAGTCATACCAAGCAGCCGCTTGCCACGACGAACGAATATTTCGATACCAAGTTCATCCTCCAGCTCTCGAATATGACGGCTGACGCCTGACTGTGAGGTAAAGAGCATATTCGCGACCTCTGTCAGATTGTAATCCTGACGGGCAGCTTCGCGGACTATCTTTAGTTGTTGGAAATTCACGGTAAACTCCGGGCATATAAGACATCCATTATTGTTAGAGTCTAATGCCCGGCATAACAAATAATAAAAACCCGCATCTTATTCCATCCAGGTATAACGTTTAGCTCACCAATTGCCATTGTCTTTTTTCCATGGCTGGAGAACTAATCACTGACAATAACAGCTCTTTCACTGCCTGCGCCTGTGGCGATAAACCTGATCTGGCGGGTAAGTTTAATGACAACGAGAGACTCATTGAAGGTGTGGTAATACGTGACATCCAACCGTTAACTGCGGCACATAACGAACGTGCGGCCGATTCAGGTAATACTGCAACGCCCATACCGCTGGCAATCGCAGCGGTAAGCGTGGCGATAGACTCAATTTCACCGATGACTTTCGCTGTAAGCCGGCGTAGGGAAAAAGCTTCATCAACACGAAGTCTTACTACACTGTAATCGCTGGGAAGGAAGAGGTTCATTTGCGCTATCGCATTAACATCAACGCTTTGCCCTGGGCAATCCTGAGTTCCGACAAGAAACAGATCTTCCTTTAACAAAGTCTGACTGGATACACCTGACACAGGGGAATGCTCATAAATCACCGCCATATCAAGCTGGTTGTTTATAAGTTTTTCGTTAAGCACAGCACCTCTATTTTCATGGAGATAGATAACGACCTCTGGAAATTCAGCGCGTACCGCCTGTAATAAAGGCATGGTGATAGATGACGCGGCGGTTCCAGGTGCAAAGCCAATCGAGACTTGACCTGACAATGTCTGACCTACATTATGCACCGCCAGTTGGGCCTGTTCACACTGACGTAAAATTGCCCGCGCATGGGTATAGAGAATTTTTCCGGCGTCTGTCGGCGTAACGCCACGTTTTGTGCGAATCAAAAGTTGCTGATTTAGCTCACCTTCCAGCGTGGCAACCTGCTGACTGAGCGCAGGCTGTGCTATATGCAATACTTCAGCAGCCTGAGTCAGGCTACCAATATCTACAATTTTGACGAAGTATTTCAGGCGTCTAAAGTTCATGGTGCCTCCGGTTTTTTTAAGCGTCAGCCCGAGTGCCGACATTACTAACAACCAGATTGCAAGATACTTGCCAGTTTCGTTTTGGCGTTGATACGAAAGCTAATCGCCCGTCAAATAAGAGATTATGATTGTTTCGTCATTGGCTCTTTAAGCCAGGAGAAGCATTTCCTGCCCCATGAAAGGATGTCATGCACCACGATGGAACATGATTAAAAAGATTGAAAGTTCATCGTTTTGTTGAAATTGGCAGCAAACGAACAAAAAAATGCATTTCCCCCTTTGACATCGCCATGTACTGCCATTAATATGCGCCCCGTTCTCACGATTCCTCTGTAGTTCAGTCGGTAGAACGGCGGACTGTTAATCCGTATGTCACTGGTTCGAGTCCAGTCAGAGGAGCCA
>NZ_PZKQ01000121.1:0-2248 GCF_003046645.1 Escherichia sp. MOD1-EC6475
TTTTTTTTTTTTTTTTTTTATTTTTACTTTTTCTTTTTTTATATGAACACGCTATTTGTTTTTTGTTTTATTTTCTTATTTATTTGATTAAAAACCCCCCCGCCGTTGCAATAATATTTTTCTTTGTAATTTTAGGGGGGAAATTACCCGCCGTTAGATTGTCCTGATAAGCTGGTTAATGTTAATGATTTCAAGAAGCTATCCCGACTTGCTCTAGCTGTAAAATCCACATAATCGCTTAATCTTGATGTGTCAGAATTAATAGTAAGCGGAACCTCCGTTACCACTTCAAAGGTCGGATTTATATTAAACACAGGAGATAAATTATAAGCCGGAGTTGTCATTGCAAGATTATTTAAAGCCCCCTGTTTGAGATTGGTTATCGGTGCTTCATTGACTGACATTTTTACATCTGACACAGAAGAAGACTTATCATCGAAAAGCAATCCCTTAATTGTGTTAAAGAGGGAATGACTATTATCAGGTGCAGTTGTTGCAGTGCCAGCGCCTTTATATTGTTCAGGAACGAGATCAGAAAGATTCTGTTTCATCCCTTCATTGCTTAATGGCGGTGCATCACCTAAATTTTTCTGAATAGCCTCTGTCTTATCATCATTACGATTAAACCAGTTTACAATCTTCATAATAGCTTCAAAGAGACTTCCTGTAGCTTCTCCCAGCTTCGTAAAATACGGAGTGAGATTAGAAAGGTTTTTCATAAACTCTTCCGTTACTTTTGGATCAAGAGATTTCATAAAGCCGTCTACAAATGCTACTTGTCTTGCATCAGAAAGCTGTGAAAGCTGTCTGTTTAGTTCTCTGAATTTAACGATAGAATCTTGCTGTGTTTCTGTTAGCCATTTTCCAGAGGCTTTTTGCTGATTAATACTTTCTTGTACATCTTTAACGGAACGTTGCCAATATTTTGACGTAAGCATCAAATCATCGCCCAGGTCTTCTAAACGTTGTCCAATTTGGGAGTCTGAAAACCCTTTTTTCATCATTCCATTAACAGCCTTAGAAATTAATCCGGCTGGATTATCAGCAAATTTTTTAAGGTCGCTTTTGTTAATAACACCGATGTTTAGAAGTTCATTAATAGCGTTATCACCGCCTTTCCATCCAGATTTTCCGGTTTTCTTATCTTTCACCAATTCAGCTTCACTGTAGGATTTTGCGGCACGTTCCCTAACATCTTTCATCTGATCCAGGTATTTCCTAGCCCCTTGATCACCCATCATAGAGTCAACGCCGTTTTTATACGCCCATTCTGTAATATTATACATCTGGTTAACGTCTACACCGCCAAGCCTTGCACGTTGGATTAGCTCTCCTTGTGTTTCAGCATTAGCGAAGCTGTTAGCCATAAATTCAGAGGTTTTACTAACAGCCATCACGCCAGCAGCAGCCGTAGCGCCTCCAAATAACAGAGCGCCCATAGTGGCGGAATTCCCTGATCCTCCCTTAACGGGGGCTAATTGAGCTTTTCTGTTGCCATTAATCTTACGTTGTTGCTGTTGTAGGCGTTTCATCTGGCTATTCATACGTGCAAGCGAGATAGCCCCTTGCTCATATTGTTTGGCTATCTCTCTAGCCTGTGCAATAGCTTTGTATTGTTCCGCTACAGAGAGGCGGTGCATTGCACTAATGCTTGATCCAACGTCTAACAGTTTTAAGGCTGCCTTCTCACTGCGTGCTGCTATTTGTTGCTGTTGCCTTGCCTGTGCTCTTGCTGCGGCAGCTTGTGCTCTTTGATTCTGTTTTTCGTTTTTCGCTTTCTGTTGAGCAATCTTATCTACTTCACTTTGTGCTTTCTTATAGCCTTTAGTGACATTATCAAACCTCAGTTTAGCTGGCTTGATATTATCAGCGAATTCTTTTAGGCTTGTAATAGAGTCTTTCGCTTTTTTCAAGCTGTCTTTATCTACACTAAATGTAACTGTGTTCTTAATTTTAGAAGTGTTAATTTCTAACATTTAAAATCCCCCTTATTAATCATTTTTTACCACCTTCTTTGCTTAAGAAATGGTGTAGAGCCTGATCAATACTCTCGTTTAATCTGAACATACGGGCTTTTACTCCTTCATATGGAACATCTAAGAGAGAACATAGATATTTCAGATTTAACAAGCCTCTAGAATCATTAGCATCTAGATGTACGTGTACACCACTTTTTGATTTCAAAATCACTTCCATATTTTAATCACCTCTCAAAATTTAAAAATAAATAAAAAAAAGGCGAAGCGTG
>NZ_PZKQ01000122.1:0-929 GCF_003046645.1 Escherichia sp. MOD1-EC6475
CGCCCGGACCGTCCGAGCGACGCTGCCACGATGGTGGCTGTTTTGAAAATAGCCTGATTAATTTCTGTCTGTCGAGCGTTTTAGCAAATATTTTTTTCTACCAAAAAAAGAGGAAAACCTGTAATAAAACGGGAAATCCTTACTTTCTTCCAGGAAAATTAAATTCATATTAATTAACATTATAATTTCAATAAATTTACTTATTGAGTGTGCATTATCAAGAGATGCATTGCCAATACACCATTTGCCTGACAATCCCCTTTTAAAATTGTGGTTTTTCCTCAAAAACGGCCTGCTGGTCATCAGCCTTCAGGTTACCTATCATAGAGGTTTAATCCTTATCCAGAGTTACCCGTGCACGAAATATTCAACATGCTGCTGGCGGTCTTCGATCGGGCAGCGTTAATGCTTATCTGCCTGTTCTTTCTCATCCGTATCCGCCTGTTTCGCGAACTGTTGCACAAGTCGGCACACTCACCGAAAGAGCTGCTCGCCGTTACCGCCATTTTCTCGCTGTTTGCCCTGTTCAGCACCTGGTCCGGTGTGCCGGTGGAAGGCTCACTGGTTAATGTACGTATTATTGCGGTGATGTCCGGCGGGATTTTATTTGGCCCGTGGGTGGGGATCATTACCGGCGTGATAGCCGGGATTCACCGCTATCTTATTGATATTGGTGGCGTGACGGCGATCCCCTGCTTTATCACCAGTATTCTGGCGGGATGTATATCGGGCTGGATCAACCTGAAAATCCCCAAAGCGCAGCGTTGGCGAGTCGGTATTCTCGGCGGCATGTTGTGCGAAACGCTGACCATGATTCTGGTGATTGTCTGGGCGCCGACCACTGAACTGGGGCTGGACATTGTGTCAAAAATCGGGATTCCAATGATCCTCGGCAGCGTCTGTATCGGTTTTATTGTGCTGCTGGTGCA
>NZ_PZKQ01000123.1:0-335 GCF_003046645.1 Escherichia sp. MOD1-EC6475
CGGCGAGCCAGAGTAGCAACACGGCAATCACTGGTGATCATGACGTTATTTGCCGTGCTGTTGGCAATTCTCATTCATCATTTTGGTGAACAAATTATCGATTTTGTTGCAGGTGATGCCACGACAGAGGTTAAAGCACTGGCGTTGACTTATCTGGAACTGACGGTGCTTAGTTATCCAGCCGCTGCCATCACTTTGATTGGCAGTGGGGCACTTCGTGGTGCCGGGAATACGAAAATACCGTTACTTATAAACGGTAGCATGAATATTTTTAATATTATTATTAGCGGTATATTGATTTACGGGCTTTTCTCCTGGCAGGGGTTGGGGTTTGT
>NZ_PZKQ01000013.1:0-57998 GCF_003046645.1 Escherichia sp. MOD1-EC6475
TGGAAACGCCACCGGCGGGCGAGGTGGTGACGGGGTAAACGCAGGTTGCCGGACGCCGGGTGCTTATCCCGCGTTGGGGGCAATCCATTCCGAGGCTACGTCCCATGAAATGAAGCCCTCTTCCCACCGGGTACGATCAAGCAGCCCTTTATCTGGCTGAATATTGGCAGCATCTTCCTGAAAATAGAGGCAGGCTCGTTCGCGGGCCTGCTCTGCCAGTTCTGCAGTGGTATAAATGCCGAGAAAAGCGTAATCATCGGTCTCATCATCCCGGATGTGCCACAGGCTGAAAACTACCTGGTCGACGGGATCGTCTGCCTGTGTAACGGGAAAATCTCCCCAAAGATCCTGATTAAGGATGTATTCAATAAACTGAAAATTTTCCGGATAATCCACAAAACCAGGCTTATGTTCCACGTCTTTTTTGGCCTGCAAGGCTAGTTCATAACGGGTGTAAATGCCGATACCTTTCATATCGCCAAAATGCGTATGTTGCAGATACCAAACCGTCCTCATCCTATGCATCCTTGTCAGAAGTAAAAAAAGACGCCAGTACTGACTGCCAGCGCCAGGCGTGTTTGTGATAGTAAGATGGTGAGGAATGAGTTTTCTGGGTGGGATATGAGCGTTTGTTCAATAAGCGCAACCATGTGTTTAATCTTGTGTATATCCGTTACATGCTCGTCTTCAAAGTCATCGATACAGATATTTAAGCTGGCGTTGAGCAAGGTAATGATGTCAGTTTCAGCTAATGCCCGTTCGTCGGTGGCGTTTAACACCACCTCAAACAGATCGCCTGGCTTGCAGCAATCATAATCAAGGCGTTCCATTGCCTGTTGTGTGAGCGGCACAGAAATGCATTTCATCTGCTGCTTGATCCTGAAAATTAACCATCCCTGGATTGCGCTGGTTGGATAAACCGCATTGCCGGATGCGATGCTGGCGCATCTTATCCGGCTTACATGTACCTCTTCCGTAGGTCGGATAAGGCGTTTACGCCGCATCCGACTGTCATTGGTTCGATGGCTTAACGATCCCAGTAAGACTCTTCCAGGCTGTCTTCTCGCTCCGGCAGACCGCGCGTTAAGCGTGGTGAATGCTGGTTAAGCACCTGATAACTGACGCGGTTAGCATATTTACACACCTGTGCTAACGACGAATAAGTCAGCCAGGTGAATTTATGCTTGCTGGAATTTGGCACGTTAGTGCGGTGATAGCTATTGGCGGTAATGTCATGCAACAACGCGGCCAGCGCACCGTCTCCGGCACCGTTGGTGTTCATGATTTTTTCTGGTCCGCCCATGTACGGCGCAATGTGCGAATAGACGCGCAGCGGATTCTGGCAATCTTTGTGGCGCATGGCGCGGCTAAACTCATACTGGTTAAATTCCGCGATAGCGCCCGGCAAGAGCGGATGCTGGGTTTTGCGTTTCGCTTCGTCTTCCGTAAAGCCCGCCATATACAAGCCGATGGGCCCGGCGGTGCACAGCACCAGATCTACCCAGTCCAGCGCCTTGTCAGATGCCAGCAGCGGATCGCTTTCTCCGGTCAACGCTTCGGCTTCTTCTTCGTTCATCGCGAGGATGGAGACGTGCTCTTTGAGGAATTGCTGCCACCATTGCGGATTCTCGGCGATGACAAATTTAGTACCCAGCGTTAGCACCACCGGTACGTTATATTTTTTGGCATACTCAATGGCTTTCATGGTCGCTTCCGGCATCGGTTCACCCGGCTTGCAACGCACCAGATAGGACGTTAATACCAGCGCCGACGCTCCGGCGATAACATCTTCCGGAATGCTTTCTGCCCGTAACTGGTTCATATGACCTGGACTGATAGCAAAGGTACGTTCGCCAGACTCGCCAATCAGCGTAAAGCAACGACCAATCGGGCCATCCACGCCCTGCAGATAGTTAAGATCGGTACGGCTGGATGTATTGCACAAGTAACGATAGGCGTAGCTGCCAATTTCAATATTGCTGCACATCACGCCCAGCAGCACCGAACGGTCGTCTGCCAGTACAGAATAGTTGTGCATAGTATTGCCAATAGTGCCACCTGCAAACTGATGAGTAATCAGGTTTTTCTGTTTCAGCTCCTGATAAAGTGCTTCAGCAACATCATCTTCAATGACCAGTGAATGCCCGGCGCTTAATCCATAACGTTCAATAAAATCGTCTTCCACTTTGGCTTCAATATCCACCAGCGTCTGGTCGATACCGACCACCCAGGCTGCGCTGGTTTCGTTTTCTGGTTGGATTTGCTGCAACAGCGGATCGCGTGCATTTACGGGGAAGTAATGTTTGGATTTACGTTTGCCGGGAAATTTCATGGTTGTTTTTACGGGTGGTTAACTGAGCGGCGAATGTTAACACAATCATGCCTGAACGCGCGAGACGCAGGCAGTTTCAATATCAGCCGACGGGATCGCATTTTCATGGGAGATGTTCCTTACAATGACGCAATTTGAAAGGAGTTTTTGCATGAAGCCGGAAAACAAACTACCCGTGCTGGAGCTAATCTCTGCCGAAATGAAGGCGGTTGTTAATACTCTTCAGCCCGATTTACCGCCCTTGCCCGCAACGGGAACGATTGCCGAACAACGCCAGCATTACACGCTTGAGCGCCGATTCTGGAATGCTGGCGCTCCAGAAATGGAAACCAGAGCTTACGCGGTTCCGACAAAATATGGTCAGGTAGAAGCACGGCAATTTTGTCCGAACCCGGATAGCCCGGCGACGTTGTTTTATCTGCATGGCGGCGGTTTTATTCTCGGCAATCTCGATACCCACGATCGCATTATGCGCCTACTGGCAAAGTACACCCAGTGTACGGTGATTGGTATTGATTACACCCTTTCGCCTGAAGCGCGTTTTCCGCAAGCGATAGAGGAAGTCGTGGCTGCCTGTTGTTACTTCCACCAGCAGGCGGGCGATTATCAGATCAATATGTCACGCATTGGTTTTGCCGGTGATTCCGCTGGCGCCATGCTGGCGCTCGCCAGTGCTTTATGGTTGCGTGATAAGCAGATCGATTGCGGCAAAGTTGTGGGCGTTTTGCTGTGGTATGGGCTTTACGGATTACGCGATTCCGTGACTCGCCGTCTGTTGGGCGGTGACTGGGATGGCTTAACGCAACAGGATTTGCAGATGTATGAAGAGGCGTATTTAAGCAACGAAGCAGACCGCGAGTCGCCGTATTACTGCCTGTTTAATAACGATCTCACTCGCGATGTGCCCCCCTGCTATATCGCCGGTGCAGAATTCGATCCGCTGCTGGATGACAGTCACCTGCTTTACCAGACATTGGCGGCGCATCAGCAGCCCTGTGAGTTCAGACTCTACCCAGGCACGCTGCACGCCTTTTTGCATTATTCACGAATGATGAAAACCGCCGACGATGCTCTTCGCGACGGCGCTCAATTCTTTACCGCCCAGCTTTAGCGATACGCTGCAACAAGATTAGCCATCATTTCGATATGTTCCGGCGTGGCATTAAGCGCCGGAATATATTCGTATTTTTTACCGCCTGCACCGAGGAAGACTTCACGGTTTTGCTCGGCAATCTCTTCTAGTGTTTCCAGACAATCCGCAGCAAAGCCCGGACACATCACCTGAATATGGCCGACACCTTTTTCTCCCAGCATTTTCAGCGTTTCGTCGGTATAAGGCATCAACCAGGGTTCCCGACCAAAGCGCGACTGAAAGGTCATCATCACTTTTTCCGGAGCCAGACCGAGCGCAGAAGCCAGCTCGCGGGTCGTTGTGCGACAACGTTGCGGATAATCATCGCCTTCATCGGCATAACGCTGGGGAATACCGTGATAAGAGAGTAAAAGTAAATCTGGTTCGCCATGTTTGGCAAAAGAAGCACGAACACTGTTCGCCAGTGCATTAATGTAATCGTGGTTATCGGCATAATCGCGAATAAACGATATCCCCGGAATGCTACGTTTGCGCGCCAGAATGCGAGCCAGTTCATCCCACACCGCACCGACCGTTGAACAGGAGTATTGCGGGTAGAGCGGCAGCACCACGATATGATCAACATGTTCAGCCAGTAGTTCATCTACGGCGCTTTCCAGCGATGGCGTGCCGTAGCTCATTCCCAGCGCCACGGGCGTATCCGGTAAACGTTGTGCCAGCGCCTGCTGTTGCTGGCGGCTGTAAACCATCAGTGGCGAGCCACCTTCCATCCAGACAGAGGCGTACAGCTTCGCCACACGCGGCGAGCGCAGCGGCAAAATCACGCCGCGCAGCAATGGCCACCACAACAGCCGTGAAGTATCGACTACGCGTCTGTCGCTTAAAAATTGTTTCAGGTAGCGTTTTACCGCTTCAGGTGTGGGGGCATCGGGTGTGCCCAGGTTTGCCAGCAGGATACCGGTTTTTGTCTGACGCATTACCGCCTCTTATCGATTCAACTTGTTGATAATTGTAGCGGAAAAGTGAGGAAGAAGAACTAATTGCTGTAAGAGGTATTGCCTGAGGAGGATGAGCAGACCTGCCCGAAAGCAGATCTGCTGCAACTTGATTAGCCGAGGATTTTTTCCAGAGCCGCGCGAACTTCAGCAACCGGTTTGGTGCCGTCGACTTTCGCGTATTTGGTGTTGCCCGCTTCCGCTTCTTTAGAGTAGTAGCCGATCAGCGGCGCAGTCATCTGATGGTATTCAACCAGACGTTTACGCACGGTTTCTTCCTGATCGTCTTTACGGGTAGTCAGTTCTTCACCGGTAACGTCGTCTTTGCCTTCGACTTTCGGCGGATTGAATTTAACGTGATAAACACGACCAGACGGCGCGTGAACGCGGCGGCCTACGATACGGTCAACAATCAGTTCGTCCGGTACGTCAAACTCCAGAACGTAGTCAACGTTGATGCCCGCTTCTTTCATCGCGTCTGCCTGCGGAATGGTACGCGGGAAGCCGTCAAGCAGGAAACCGTTACGGCAGTCTTCCTGAGCAATGCGCTCTTTAACCAGCGCGATCACCAGTTCGTCGGTGACCAGTTTGCCAGCATCCATAATGTCTTTTGCTTGTTTACCCAGCTCGGAGCCAGACTTGACCGCAGCACGCAGCATATCGCCAGTGGAGATTTGCGGAATACCATATTTCTCCATGATGAACTGAGCCTGAGTCCCTTTCCCCGCGCCCGGAGCGCCAAGCAGAATGATACGCATTGCGAAAATCCCCTTAAAATGTGTCGAATTTTTTGAAAAAGCGATAAACGATACCACCATCAGGCGATTGCCTCAAGAAAGGCACCTGGGGCTGAAACGGTTAAGGGGAGATAATTTGCGGAAAGTGCAGATAATGAAAAGAAAAATGCCGGATGACACGAAGGTCATCCGGCACCACATTCAGCTGTATGCCGGATAAAATTCATCCGGCATTACATCAGGAAACCAGCAGCTGGTTCATACGACGAATAAACAGGTTCGGATCTTCCAGCGTGCCGCGTTCTGCCAGCAGCGCCTGATCCAGCAGCAGTTCTACCCACTCGCTGAACTTCGCTTCATCTTCAGTATCTGCCGCACGTTTCACCAGTACGTGATCCGGGTTCAGTTCGAAGATGTATTTCACTTCTGGCACTTTCTGGCCCGCCGCAGCGAACAGTTTCGCCATCTGGGTGCTCATTTCGTCCGCATCAGTAGACACAATCGCTGGCGTATCGGTCAGACGGTGGGTCAGACGGACATCTTTCACACGCTCGCCGAGCAGTGCTTTCACGCGGTCAATAAACGGAGTCAGTGCTTTCTCCGCTTCTTTCGCGCTCTCATCAACTTCGTCAGCCAGTTTTTCCAGCGACTCGTCAACTTTAGACACAGACTGGAACGGCTTGCCATCGAACTCAGTCAGATAGTTCATCATCCACTCATCGATGCGGTCGGAAAGCAGCAGAACTTCGATACCTTTCTTACGCAGCAGTTCCAGGTGCGGGCTGCTTTTCGCTGCCGCGTAGCTGTCTGCGGTGATGTAGTAGATTTTCTCCTGCCCTTCTTTCATGCGGGAAACGTAGTCTTCCAGAGACACGGTTTGCGCAGAAGAGTCGGTATGAGTAGAAGCAAAACGCAGCAGTTTGGCGATCGCTTCCTGATTAGCGAAATCTTCCGCCGGACCTTCTTTCAGTACCAGGCCAAACTGTTGCCAGAAGGTCTGGTATTTTTCCGCGTCATCTTTCGCCAGTTTTTCTAGCATTTGCAGCACGCGTTTGGTCAGCGCATTGCGCAGGTTACGGGTTACTGTGCTGTCCTGGAGGATTTCACGGGAAACGTTCAGCGGCAGATCGCTGGAGTCAATCAGACCACGCACGAAGCGCAGATAGTTCGGCATGAACTGTTCTGCGTCGTCCATGATGAACACACGCTGGACGTACAGTTTCAGGCCGTGTTTGTGATCGCGGTTCCACATATCCCACGGTGCCTGCGACGGAATGTACAGCAGACTGGTGTACTCTTGCTTACCTTCAACGCGGTTATGGCTCCAGGTCAGCGGATCGTTAAAGTCGTGGGCGATGTGTTTGTAGAACTCTTTGTATTCTTCATCGGTGATTTCCGACTTGTTACGCGTCCACAGCGCCTGCGCTTTGTTGATTTTCTCCCAGGAAATAACGGTTTCGCCGTCTTTCTCTTCGCGTTTTTCGATCTCTACCGGCAGCGCGATATGGTCGGAGTATTTGCTGATGATGGAGCGAACGCGCCAGTCATCGAGGAATTCATCCTCGCCTTCGCGCAGATGCAGGGTAATTTCAGTACCGCGATCTTCTTTGGTGATATCGGCAACGGTGTATTCACCTTCGCCCGCCGATTCCCAGAAGACGCCGTTTTCTGGTTTTTCACCTGCTGCACGAGTGCGCACGGTCACTTTATCGGCCACGATAAACGCAGAGTAGAAACCAACACCAAACTGACCGATCAGCTGGCTGTCTTTCGCCTGGTCAGAACCCAGGGATTCGAGGAACGATTTGGTGCCGGATTTAGCGATAGTCCCCAGATGGTCGATCACTTCGTCGCGGGTCATCCCCACGCCGTTGTCGGAAATAGTCAGCGTGCGCTTGTCTTTGTCGAAAGAGACACGAACGCGCAGTTCGCCATCACCTTCGTACAGGTCCGGGTTAGAGAGCGCACGGAAACGCAGCTTGTCCGCCGCATCGGAGGCGTTAGAGATAAGCTCACGCAGGAAGATTTCTTTATTGGAATAGAGAGAATGGATCATCAGGTGCAGAAGCTGTTTCACTTCTGACTGAAAACCACGAGTTTCTTGTCCTTTCATGTAGGTCTACCTCAATAATGCCATTTTAAGGTTAAAAACAGGATGAGGGAGAGATGGGGACAAGGGAGAATAATTTCAAGCGAGAGCAGGTGATCCTGCTCTCGTTTGTTTAAAAACGAATCTTATGACGCCCGGCAAGGGAATGCGACAACGTGGTGCCGTCGACCATTTCCAGCTCGCCGCCAACCGGTACGCCATGAGCGATTCGGCTGGCTTCCACGTCATATTGCGCGCAAAGCTCGGCAATGTAGTTAGCGGTAGCTTCACCTTCAACCGTGGGATTGGTGGCGAGGATCACTTCAGTGATTTTTTCCTCTGCCAGACGCTGTTCCAGACGATCAAGCCCGATATCATCCGGACCGATGCCGTCCAGCGGTGACAGGTGCCCCATCAACACAAAATAACGACCTGAAAACTGCCCCGTCTGCTCAATGGCGTAAATGTCCGCCGGACTCTCCACCACGCAGATTTGACCGTTTTCCTGACGACGCGGATTCGAACAGATGTTACAGACTTCCTGTTCGGTGAAAGTGCGGCAATCGGCGCAGTGGCCGATTTCCGACATCGCCCGGGTGAGCGCCTGCGCCAGACGCATCCCGCCGCTACGATCGCGCTGAAGCAGCGTGAACGCCATACGCTGCGCCGACTTCGGGCCTACGCCCGGCAGACAGCGCAGTGCTTCCATAAGCTGTGTTAACAGCGGGCTGGTTTGCATCAGAACGGCATCTTAAAGCCAGGCGGCAGCTGCATTCCGGAGGAAACAGAGGCCATTTTTTCTTTCTGAGTTTCTTCGATACGACGTGCTGCATCGTTGAATGCCGCAGCCACCAGGTCTTCCAGCATCTCTTTGTCGTCTTCCAGCAGGCTTGGGTCGATCTCAACGCGACGGCAGTTGTGTGCGCCGTTGATGGTCACTTTAACCAGACCTGCGCCGGATTCGCCGGTCACTTCCAGCTTCGCGATTTCTTCCTGCATCTGCTGCATTTTTTCTTGCATCTGCTGGGCCTGCTTCATCAGGTTGCCCAGACCGCCTTTACCAAACATAGGTTTCTCTCTCAATCACGTTAAGGATGACGATCGTAAGCTGTGCTTACGATCAAATGGGGCGGATACTTTCTTCATCCAGCTCCGCATCGAAGAATCGACGCAGGGTCTGAATATTATTATCCGCAATAATGGACTCGCGCGCCTGCGCAAGTTTTTCTTCGTATATCGCCTGACGCCACTCCAGCGGCGTACGCACCGCTGGATTATCATCTTCAACGATAGTCAGTTCAACCGTTGAGCCATTTAACGTACTCAACGCTTCAGCCAGTTTTTGTTGTGCACCGCTGTTATTCAAATGACGCAGAGAGGAGCGCAAATGCAGACACACCGTGTTGCCGTTCTCCTCTTTCCAGGCATTTAACGCCACCTGTTCGACCAGTTTTGGTAGCGAAAGTTGGCTCACCTGTGCTGCCCACGGATCGCGCTCAATGGCTTCTGCCGCCAGCTTCGCCGCCAGCTCTGGCGTTTTTTCATGTTCCAGCGCCTTTTTCAGCGCCTTTGGCGTGGCGACCACTTCTTTTTGTTGCATCACTGGGGTGGTAGCCTTCCAGCGATACGCTTCTTTTTTGGCTGGCGCTTTTTCCAGCGCCGATGGTGCCGGACGCGACTGAACGCGATCGGTGACCGAAGCCAGTCTTTCCAGCGCAGCGTTATTCACCGGCCGCGCGCGGGTAGCGGCTGTCGGTTCACTCTTTTTTGCTTTGGTTGCTCCCTGTGCGCGCTGTAGTTGCTGGCGCGCCGCCAGCACCTGGCTGGTGGTTTCTGAGAGCGGAACGGTCGGTGCCTGCTGCGGCGCTGATTGCGGCTGTGGCGGCACCTGCATTGGTGTCATTACCGCCGTCGGCGCGACTGGCGCAAAGGACTGGCGCGACACTTCCGGTTCGGGTAGCGGCATACGCGGATGGAACGCCAGCGCGCGCAATAGCGTCATTTCAACGCCCATGCGTCTGTCTGGCGCATACGGTAATTCTTTGCGACCAATCAATAGCGTCTGGTAGTAAAGCTGAATATCTGTTGGCGGTATGGTGCGTGCCAGTTCGCGCATCCGCAGCTCAATGGCGGCCATATCATTGCCAAGCGCAGCAGGCGAAAGCTGTACCATCGCAATGCGGTGCAGCAGGCCGAGCATTTCCACCAGCAACGCTTCCCACTCGATACCACGGGCAGCGGCTTCGTTAATCAGCGCCATTACGCGCTCGCCGTCGGCTTCCACCATCGCTTCTACCAGCGACAGCGCCTGATCGTCGTCGAGCGTACCGAGCATCGAACTGACCGCCTGGGTCGAAACCTGACCATCACCGCTGGCAATCGCCTGGTCAGTCAGACTTAACGCGTCTCGCAGGCTGCCTTCAGCGGCGCGCGCCAGCAGTTGCAGCGCCCGAGGCTCGTGGGCGATATGTTCTTCGTTGAGAATGTGCTCAAGCTGATGACGAATTTGCTCGACATCCAGCGCCTTGAGATGAAATTGCAGGCAGCGCGACAAAATCGTCACCGGCAATTTCTGCGGATCGGTGGTTGCCAGCAGAAACTTCACATGCTCTGGTGGCTCTTCAAGGGTTTTTAACAGTGCGTTGAAGCTGTGGCGCGACAGCATATGCACTTCGTCGATCAGATAGACTTTAAAGCGACCGCGCGCTGGCGCGTACTGAACGTTATCCAGCAGGTCGCGGGTATCTTCGACTTTGGTGCGCGAGGCGGCATCGATCTCAATCAGATCAACAAAGCGCCCCTGTTCGATTTCGCGGCAGTTATCGCATACGCCGCACGGCGTCGCGGTAATACCTGTTTCGCAGTTTAGCCCCTTCGCCAGCAGTCGGGCGATAGAGGTTTTTCCGACGCCACGGGTGCCGGAAAAAAGATAAGCATGATGAATACGCCCTAACGACAAGCCGTTCGCCAGTGCGGTCAGCACATGTTCCTGGCCGACGACGTCAGCAAAGGTTTGTGGGCGCCATTTTCGGGCTAAGACCTGATAACTCATTGGCAGGCTCTGAAACGCTGGAAGGTGGATTCACGAAGGGGTAATGCTAACACAGCCCCGTCAGAACGGCGAGGCTGAATGTACATCTTGTGCTGCCCATGGCGCGGGCTGTCGAAAATTAGTGGCCCGGGAACGGGACAAGGCTATAACAGGTAATGCCTTGATTTTCGAGACGCTGTTCACCGCCGAGGTCGAACAGATTAATGATGAATGCAGCGTCAGTGACTTCACCGCCCAGACGACGGATCAATTTCACTGTCGCCTCAATGGTGCCCCCAGTTGCCAGCAAATCGTCGACTACCAATACTTTGTCACCAGGTTTAATGGCATCAACGTGGATTTCCAGCTTATCGGTGCCGTATTCCAGTTCGTAAGTTTCGCTGATGGTTTCGCGCGGCAGTTTGCCCGGTTTACGTACCGGTACAAAACCTACGCCCAGACCCAATGCTACCGGAGCACCAAACAAGAAGCCACGTGCTTCGGTGCCGACAACTTTGGTAATACCCGCATTTTTGTAACGCTCAACCAGCAGGTCGATGCTGAGAGCGTAAGCTTTCGGGTCTTCCAGTAAGCTGGTGACATCGCGGAACAGAATGCCGGGTTTTGGGTAGTCCTGAATGCTTTTGATGCTATTTTTGAGATACTCAAGCTGCTGTGCAGTCGCGGTCATAAGTGTATGCCTGCTTGTTACGGTGGTACTCACGGCGCGTTTTAAACGTATCAAAAGTAACTTTTGTTTAACCTTTGACCGCCTGCGCCTGTGCTCGAAAACGCCAGAATGTACTGGCTGTGGGCGATAATTGCAACAGCGATTGTTGTGCTTCAGTGCTTTTCTTGCTTTTCATCAATCACCGGGATTCGCCACATAAAAATCAGCAAACAAGTGAGGATCACCAGCAACAAAATGCGTACCCACGTCATATGCACAAACCACAGTGAAATAGCAAAAGTCACGAGTATCAATAAAATCGCCCGTGGTTTTGCGCCACGCGGCATTGCATGGTATTTCTGCCAGAAGCGTAAATAGCTACCAAACCATGAGCGATACAGCAGCCAGGCGTGAAAACGCGGGGAAGAGCGGGCAAAGCACCAGGCAGCCAACAGGATAAACGGCGTAGTCGGTAATACCGGTAATACCACCCCCAGCGTACCCAACACTACCGCCAGCCAGCCAATGATGATTAAAATGATTCGTTGCATATTGAGTGTTGTCAGCTTACAGAGTGGCTACTTTAGCATAACAATTATCATTTTCATTGAGGTCTTATCGTGAAAACGACCCTGCTGCTGGAAAAACTGGAAGGTCAGCTCGCCACGCTGCGCCAGCGTTGTGTCCCGGTGGCGCAGTTCAGCACGTTAAGCGCCCGTTTCGACAGGCATCTTTTTCAGACTCGCGCGACAACGTTACAGGCTTGTCTCGATGAGGCGGGCGATAACATGGCTGCGCTTCGTCACGCAGTCGAACAGCAGCAGCTGCCGCAAGTAGCCTGGCTGGCAGAACACCTGGTCGCCCAACTGGAAGCGATTGCCCTTGAAGCGGCATCCTGGTCACTGCGCGAGTGGGACAGCGCGCCACCAAAAATTGCCCGCTGGCAACGAAAAAGGATTCAACATCAGGATTTTGAACGGCGATTACGTGAGATGGTAGCGGAACGTAAAGCCCGTCTGGCGCAGGCAACCGATCTCGTAGAGCAGCAAACGCTGCATCGTGAAGTAGAAGCCTATGAAGCGCGTCTGGCGCGGTGTCGCCATGCGCTGGAAAAAATCGAAAACAGGTTAGCGCGTTTAACTCGCTAACAATGGAGAAAGTATGTCACTGGAAAATGCCCCTGACGATGTGAAGCTGGCCGTCGATTTAATTGTGCTGCTGGAAGAAAATCAGATCCCAGCCAGCACAGTGCTGCGCGCCCTTGATATTGTAAAACGTGATTATGAAAAGAAATTAACGCGCGATGATGAGGCGAAAAGCGAAAAATAAATGGGGTGGCCGGATGTCGCCCTCTGATTGCCGGCAAACGCAAAATTGCCTGATGCGCTACGCTTATCAGGCCTACACTACTCCTGCAATATATTGAATTTTCGCGGTTTTGTAGGCTGGACAAGGTGTTCACGCCGCATCCGGCATGAACAACGCGCACTTTGTCAGCAATCTCGGGGGCGGCTAAATGCCGCCCCTTTCGTTATTACCCTACCGCAGGCGTCGGATCGTCGCCTTTGTAGTCTCGTTTCACTTCCGTCACTTCATCGCCCTTCTCGTTATGCAGATGCACTTCAAGTTGGTTAAAGGCAATGTTGATGTCGTTTTCACGGCACAACTGATCGATAGTACGGTTCAGTTCATCGACAGTACGGCTACGGTCGCGCAGTTCACGAACGTACAGGCGCAGCTCGTGATCCAGCGTGCTGGCGCCAAACGCAGTAAAGAAGACTTCCGGCATCGGTTCGTGCATCACCCTTGGATGCTCAGTCGCTGCCTGAAGCAGGACTCTGCGTACTTTTTCCAGATCAGAACCGTAAGCCACACCCAGACGGATCACCAGACGAGTGGTGGTGTCGGTTAACGACCAGTTGATCAGACGCTCGGTTACGAACGCTTTGTTCGGGATGATCACTTCTTTGCGATCGAAGTCCGTAATAGTCGTTGCACGAATACGGATCTTACTGACCGTTCCGGAGAAAGTACCGATAGTTACCGTATCGCCAATGCGCACCGGACGTTCGAACAGGATGATCAAACCAGAAACGAAGTTACCGAAGATCTCTTGTAAACCAAAACCCAGACCTACAGATAATGCCGCAGCCAGCCACTGGAGTTTATCCCATGACACACCAAGCGACCCAAACACTGTCATCGCACCAACGGCAATGATGATGTAGTTAAGGATGGTGGTAATGGCGTACGACGCGCCCTGGCGCATGTTCAACCGCGAGAGCACCAGCACTTCCAGCAAACCAGGCAGGTTGCGGATCAGCGCCCAGGCAACCATCGATGCGATAATCGCAAACAACAGACTGCCCATAGTGACGCTTTTCACCACCGCAGCCCCGGCTTCAGTGCCGTTGTAATGCCACAGTGTGATGCTGTCGAGATAGCTGAACACGGTGATCAAATCGGACCAAATCGCCCAGAACATCAAACCAAACAGTGCAAACATCAGCAGCATGGTAATACGCAGCGTCTGCTGGTTAACCTGCTCCAGTGCAATGGTGGGTTCTTCCGGCGGTTCGGCTCCTTCGGCCCCCTCTTTCACCAGATTCTGCCGACGCGCCAGCGCACGACGCCAGGCGATACGCCGTGCCGCCACGCTTAATCCGCGCAGTACGGTCTGGTACAGCAGGTTCCAGATGATCACCAGATAAACGGTTTCAATCCAACGCCCGGAGAGGCGCAGCGTGGTGTAGAAATAACCCGTGGCGGTCAGCACCATCAGCGCAATCGGGATAATCGACAACACGGTAATGGTGACCAGACGCATGGTGTGCGACTCTTTATCACGCCAGCTTTCGCGGCACATCGGCCACACCAGAAAGGCAATCAGCAGCAGGTTGAAGAAAATCATCGCCTGCCCCAGTACATCATCCATCAGATGCAGTGGGGAGAGTTCTGCCACCACAGACCAGAAATGGATCGGCAGCAACGCGAGGCTGATGCGGACAATTTGCCGACGCCAGTGGCTGGTCTGCTGTTCCGGCATACCAAAGTGACGAACAGCAACGCCATTTTTCTCCAGCACCTTCCAGCACAGACCAAATACCAGCCAAAAAATCGCCAGTTTTTTGCTGAACGACCACAGTAGTTCACTGATGTTGAGCTGCATGGTGAGCAGAATTAAACCGACGGCGAGAATAATCAGACACACCGGCAGCGCGCGGATCAGATCGATAAGGATCGCTTTTGGTGTGTTGAGCTGGCTGTCGTTACGCAGGGAACCTACGGCGGAAGCCAGCTTTTGTTGATACGCTTTCAGCCATCCAAGACGCCAGTGAATCAACCCGGCAATCAGCAGCAGCGGCAAACCAGCGAGGAAAGCGATAAAGACGGCAGGCCAGGCTTTTTCCCAGTTCACCGTAATTTTCATTGACTTGAATTCATCCTGCAGCGTTTGTGGGAACGCTTTAATCCAGTCCCAGTCCATCGGGCGGTTACTGTTCACCCAGAAAATTTGCTGGGTCAGGATGGATTTCAGGTTTTTCGATACGCTCATTAACTGTTGCTGGTTGATTTGCAGGTTAATGGCCATCATGAGTTGGTTGCCCAACTGTTTGTTAAGCTGATCCAGCAATTCGCGACGCATATCAACCACTTGCAACAATGCGTCACGAACTTCGTCGTTGACTTCATTCGCATGACCCTCTTCCAGTTTGGCGACATAAGCATCGCTCTGGAAGAGTGCGTCACGCTGCTGGTTCACTTCGAACTGTTCGAGACGCAAATCCGCAATGCGGTTGGTCATATTTTCCAGTTCGTCCGCCGAGGGCAGCGTTTGTTGTTGCTGATAAAGAATACGTGACAGCAGCAGGCTGCCCTTCAGGACAGAAATCTGCTCTTTGATATTGCGTTCCGATTGCAGCGCCCGCTCCAGCCAGTTTTTGACTTTGATGTTTTGCTGCATCAACAAATTGCCGTTTTCAGTGGCGCTAATCAGACGCTGACTTAACTGCTGGTTAATTTCCAGCTCTTGTTTCACCAGCGGATTAGCCTGAATACGCGCAGCTTCGTCCGGCGTTACCGCTTCCTGCGCCGTTTTTTCAGTTAATGTCAGACGCTTGCTGTTCACCGCCTCCTGCAATAGTTGCAGTTCATGTTCCAGACGAGTGCTGTTCGCCGTCACGTAATCGCGTTGCTTTTGCAGGGTATCCTGTAAGACAGTGTTCCCTTCAAGGCTTTTACGTTGCTGATCAATCTCGGCATTCAACAAAGCCTGCTGCGCCTGCATCAGCACTTTCTGGCTGGGACGTAAGGCTGTCTCACCGACTTCCGTGCCATCCAGGCGGCTGCGAATTTGTTGCAGCTGCTGTGAGGCTGTATACATCGCATTTTGCACGCGTTCAGGCTGCGTCTGTAAAGAAACTAACTGGCTGTTATAAGACGCCAGATCGTTTTGTGCGTTTTGCAAATCGTCCAGCGCCTGAGCAACGCGAGTTTCCAGTTGGCGCAACGAAAGCGTGCTCAGAATTTTGCGCGTTTCGTCGTCGTTGTCCACATCGCTAAGTGCGGTTAACGCTGCGGTCGCCTGGCGCATTTTTTCTGGCGCTTCAGCCACTTTTTGTCGTAGCTGAACCGTCTCTTCTTTTACTCGGTCGATTTTATCGAGAGTGGCTAATGTGTCTGTCAGATCCTGCTGAATCAGTTTGTCCTGAGCAGAAAGATCTTTTTGTTTATTAAGCGAGTCAAGTTGTGCCTGTAGATCCGCTTTCGTCGGTAGATCACCATTCGATGACGCCCGCGCAAAGGCCGTGTTCTGGCATAACAAGACCAAAACAAAAGCAATAAATGCTGAAAAAACAAAATGCCGTGATCGTTTGTAATACTGGAACATAGTCATGATGAATGAAGGTTTCTGAACCTGAAGAACGACCTGAAATAGTCAAGCGGCTAGAATAGCACGGCGTAGAGAACCAGAATAGCAACAGCGAAAATGTCCAGGAAAAATCCTGGAGTCTGATTCAGGATTTTTCGTTGCTGGCTGGTGTACGAAGCGTAGGGCAAAGAAGATACATTTCCAGCAATATGGCAACGTAATCGCGGGCTTCTTTTTTGAGGTCAAAAGATTGCGGGGCAAAGAGCCAATTTTCCATTAAGCCGGAAATATAGCCGCGCATAATAATTGCTGCGCGACGCGTCATTAAATCTGCCGGCAACATTTTCGCTTCAATACAATGTCTTAACGTTTGTTCTATACGGTCATAACTTTCCAGACAGAGATTACGTTGTGCCTGTTGAACAACAGCCATTTCCCCGACAAATTCGCATTTGTGGAAAATAATCTCCATCAATAATCGACGCCGCTCTTCTGTCACCGTCGATTCAAGAACATGAATTAGTATTTCTCTTAATACTGAGAGTGGATCGTCAGGGAATTTTGCCTGATACTCAAGCTCTAGTTCACCAATATTGGATTCTGACAGCTCCCAGATCTCACTGAACAAATCCGACTTATCTTTAAAATGCCAGTAGATTGCACCACGCGTAACGCCTGCTGCTTTTGCAATCTCTCCCAGCGAGGTGGATGATACCCCCTGCTGTGAGAAAAGACGTAAAGCCACATCGAGGATGTGTTGGCGCGTTTCTTGCGCTTCTTGTTTGGTTTTTCGTGCCATATGTTCGTGAATTTACAGGCGTTAGATTTACATACATTTATGAATGTATGTACCATAGCACGACGATAATATAAACGCAGCAATGGGTTTATCGACTTTTGACCATTGACCAATTTGAAATCGGACACTCGAGGTTTACATATGAACAAAAACAGAGGGTTTACGCCTCTGGCGATCGTTCTGATGCTCTCAGGCAGCTTAGCGCTTACAGGATGTGACGACAAACAGGCCCAACAAGGTGGCCAGCAGATGCCCGCTGTTGGGGTAGTAACAGTCAAAACTGAACCTCTGCAGATCACAACCGAGCTTCCGGGTCGCACCAGTGCCTACCGGATCGCAGAAGTTCGTCCTCAAGTTAGCGGGATTATCCTGAAGCGTAATTTCAAAGAAGGTAGCGACATCGAAGCAGGTGTCTCTCTCTATCAGATTGATCCTGCGACCTATCAGGCGGCGTACGACAGTGCAAAAGGCGATCTGGCTAAAGCGCAGGCAGCAGCCAATATCGCGCAATTGACTGTTAATCGTTACCAGAAGCTGCTGGGTACTCAGTACATCAGTAAGCAAGAGTACGATCAGGCGCTGGCTGATGCGCAACAGGCAAATGCGGCTGTCACTGCGGCGAAAGCGGCTGTTGAAACCGCGCGCATCAATCTGGCTTACACCAAAGTCACCTCTCCGATTACCGGCCGTATTGGTAAATCGAACGTGACGGAAGGCGCATTGGTGCAAAACGGTCAGGCAACTGCACTGGCGACCGTGCAGCAACTGGATCCGATCTACGTTGATGTTACTCAGTCCAGTAACGATTTCCTGCGTCTGAAACAAGAACTCGCCAACGGCACACTGAAGCAAGAGAACGGTAAAGCCAAAGTGTCGCTGATCACCAGTGACGGCATTAAGTTCCCGCAGGACGGTACGCTGGAGTTCTCTGACGTTACCGTTGATCAGACCACCGGTTCTATCACTTTACGCGCTATCTTCCCGAACCCAGATCACACCCTGCTGCCGGGTATGTTCGTGCGCGCACGTCTGGAAGAAGGGCTTAATCCAAACGCTATTTTAGTCCCGCAACAAGGTGTAACTCGTACACCACGCGGCGAAGCTACCGTACTGGTCGTTGGCGCGGATGACAAAGTGGAAACTCGTCCGATCGTCGCAAGCCAGGCCATTGGCGATAAGTGGCTGGTGACTGAGGGTCTGAAAGCAGGCGAACGAGTAGTAGTAAGTGGGCTGCAGAAAGTGCGTCCTGGTGTCCAGGTGAAAGCACAAGAGATAACCGCTGATAACAACCAGCAAGACGCAAGCGGTGCTCAGCCTGAACAGTCCAAGTCTTAACTTAAACAGGAGCCGTTAAGACATGCCTAATTTCTTTATTGATCGCCCGATTTTTGCGTGGGTGATCGCCATCATCATCATGTTGGCAGGGGGGCTGGCGATCCTCAAACTGCCGGTGGCGCAATATCCTACGATTGCACCGCCGGCAGTAACGATCTCCGCTTCCTATCCTGGCGCTGATGCAAAAACAGTGCAGGATACTGTTACACAGGTTATCGAACAGAATATGAACGGTATCGATAACCTGATGTACATGTCCTCCAACAGTGACTCCACGGGTACTGTGCAGATCACCCTGACCTTTGAGTCAGGTACTGATGCGGATATTGCGCAGGTTCAGGTGCAGAACAAACTGCAACTGGCGATGCCATTACTGCCGCAGGAAGTACAGCAGCAAGGGGTGAGCGTTGAGAAATCTTCCAGTAGCTTCCTGATGGTTGTCGGCGTTATCAACACCGATGGCTCCATGACGCAGGAGGATATCTCCGACTACGTAGCGGCGAATATGAAAGATGCCATCAGCCGTACATCAGGCGTCGGTGACGTTCAGCTGTTCGGTTCACAGTATGCAATGCGTATCTGGATGAACCCGAATGAGCTGAACAAATACCAGTTAACGCCGGTTGATGTCATTACCGCTATCAAAGCACAGAACGCCCAGGTCGCAGCCGGTCAGCTCGGTGGTACGCCGCCGGTGAAAGGCCAGCAGCTTAACGCCTCTATTATTGCTCAGACGCGTCTGACCTCCACTGAAGAGTTCGGCAAAATTCTACTGAAAGTGAATCAGGACGGTTCCCGCGTACTGCTGCGTGATGTGGCGAAAATTGAGCTGGGTGGTGAGAACTACGACATCATCGCGGAGTTTAACGGACAACCCGCTTCTGGTCTGGGTATCAAACTGGCGACCGGTGCGAACGCGCTGGATACGGCTGCGGCTATCCGTGCTGAACTGGCGAAGATGGAGCCGTTCTTCCCGTCAGGTCTGAAAATCGTTTACCCGTACGATACTACGCCGTTCGTGAAAATCTCCATTCACGAAGTGGTTAAAACGCTGGTTGAAGCGATCATCCTCGTGTTCCTGGTAATGTATCTGTTCTTGCAGAACTTCCGCGCGACGTTGATTCCAACCATTGCCGTACCGGTGGTATTGCTGGGAACCTTTGCGGTCCTTGCAGCCTTTGGCTTCTCGATAAACACGCTAACGATGTTCGGGATGGTGCTCGCTATCGGCCTGTTGGTGGATGACGCCATCGTTGTCGTAGAAAACGTGGAACGTGTGATGGCGGAAGAAGGTTTGCCGCCGAAAGAAGCCACTCGTAAATCGATGGGGCAGATTCAGGGCGCGCTGGTTGGTATTGCGATGGTGCTCTCTGCGGTATTCGTACCGATGGCCTTCTTCGGCGGTTCGACTGGTGCAATCTATCGTCAGTTCTCCATTACCATTGTTTCGGCAATGGCACTGTCAGTACTGGTGGCATTGATCCTGACTCCGGCGCTTTGTGCGACCATGCTGAAACCTATCGCTAAAGGCGATCACGGTGAAGGCAAAAAAGGCTTCTTTGGCTGGTTTAACCGCATGTTCGAGAAGAGCACGCACCACTACACCGACAGCGTAGGCGGTATTCTGCGCAGTACGGGGCGTTATCTGGTGCTGTATCTGATCATCGTGGTCGGCATGGCCTATCTGTTTGTGCGTCTGCCAAGCTCCTTCTTGCCGGATGAAGACCAGGGCGTATTTATGACCATGGTTCAGCTGCCTGCAGGCGCAACGCAGGAACGCACGCAGAAAGTGCTCAACGAAGTGACGAATTACTATCTGACCAAAGAAAAGAACAACGTTGAATCGGTGTTCGCCGTTAACGGCTTCGGCTTTGCGGGACGTGGTCAGAACACAGGTATTGCGTTCGTTTCGTTGAAGGACTGGGCTGACCGTCCGGGTGATGAGAACAAAGTTGAAGCAATTACCACGCGTGCAACGCGCGCCTTCTCGCAGATTAAAGATGCGATGGTGTTCGCCTTTAACCTGCCTGCGATTGTGGAACTGGGTACGGCAACCGGTTTTGACTTTGAGTTGATTGACCAGGCCGGCCTCGGTCACGAAAAACTGACTCAGGCACGTAACCAGTTGCTGGGCGAAGCAGCGAAACATCCTGATCTGCTGACCAGCGTGCGTCCAAACGGTCTGGAAGACACGCCGCAGTTTAAGATTGATATCGACCAGGAAAAAGCTCAGGCGCTGGGTGTTTCTATCAACGACATTAACACCACTCTGGGTGCTGCATGGGGCGGCAGCTACGTGAACGACTTTATCGACCGTGGTCGTGTGAAGAAAGTTTACGTGATGTCAGAAGCGAAATACCGCATGTTGCCGGAAGATATCGGTAACTGGTATGTCCGCGCTGCTAATGGTCAGATGGTGCCATTCTCGGCGTTCTCCTCTTCCCGTTGGGAATACGGTTCGCCACGTCTGGAACGTTACAACGGTCTGCCATCCATGGAGATCTTAGGTCAGGCGGCACCGGGTAAGAGTACCGGTGAAGCGATGGCGTTGATGGAACAACTGGCGAGCAAACTGCCTACGGGGGTTGGCTACGACTGGACGGGGATGTCCTATCAGGAACGTCTCTCTGGCAACCAGGCGCCTTCGCTGTACGCAATTTCGTTGATTGTGGTGTTCCTGTGTCTGGCGGCGCTGTATGAGAGCTGGTCGATTCCGTTCTCCGTTATGCTGGTTGTTCCGCTGGGGGTTATCGGTGCGTTGCTGGCAGCCACCTTCCGTGGCTTAACCAATGACGTATACTTCCAGGTGGGCCTGCTTACAACCATTGGGTTGTCGGCGAAGAACGCGATACTTATCGTCGAATTCGCCAAAGACTTGATGGATAAAGAAGGTAAAGGTCTGATTGAAGCAACTCTGGACGCGGTGCGTATGCGTTTACGCCCAATCCTGATGACCTCACTGGCATTTATCCTCGGCGTTATGCCGCTGGTTATCAGCACTGGTGCTGGTTCCGGCGCACAAAACGCAGTAGGGACCGGCGTAATGGGCGGGATGGTGACGGCAACAGTACTGGCAATCTTCTTCGTTCCGGTGTTCTTTGTGGTGGTTCGCCGCCGCTTTAGTCGCAAGAATGAAGATATCGAACATAACCATACTGTCGATCATCATTGATAGATCTCGTAATCACTAAGGCCGCGTAAGCGGCCTTTTTAATACGTATAATCTTAAAATAACAATGTTTACAGCTAAGCTCACAAACGGAAGTTAGTTTTAACGCTACATAAAATTCATAAAAAATGCTTATTGTTAGTTAATTTATATTAAGTGGTAGCAATAGGTATAATAACCCATAGACATCTAGAGGCTATTCTTAATTATTTGCGGCAATCCTTTATTTATTCATATCAATTACATCATAATCAGAGTAATCCTGGGTATTAGTGTGACAAATTCCCGTCTCATTTTATCACCCCCGACGCAAGGATCCTGATTACGTTATGAATAGCATCAAACAAACTGCTTTAGCCTTTACGTGGTTGATGCAGGGTGAAAAAGTAAGCCTTTTCCCCCTCCTCCCACTAATTGTAATTTTTCGTAATAATGCGATGAAAACCTTCATAGAGTGGATTATAGTTAATCTAACAACTGTGAGGGCAAGTCCAGGTCAGTAGGTTTTCCCACCCCGAAAGGTGTCCGTTAGTTCAACCACTAAGAAGGGGACGCGTTATGGATGAATACTCACCAAAAAGACATGATATTGCACAGCTTAAATTTCTCTGCGAAACCCTGTATCATGACTGTCTTGCAAACCTTGAAGAAAGCAATCATGGTTGGGTTAACGACCCTACCTCGGCTATCAATCTGCAGCTTAATGAACTCATTGAGCATATTGCGACCTTCGCACTTAATTACAAAATTAAGTATAATGAAGACAATAAGCTCATTGAGCAGATAGATGAATATCTGGACGACACCTTTATGTTGTTCAGTAGTTATGGTATTAATATGCAGGATCTCCAGAAATGGCGGAAGTCAGGTAACCGACTGTTCCGTTGTTTTGTGAACGCCACTAAAGAGAATCCTGCGAGTTTATCTTGTTCTAATTATTACAACCATGGGTAGAAGTATGTCCGATAAGCCTTTAACGAAAACCGATTATTTGATGCGTTTGCGTCGTTGTCAGACAATTGACACGCTGGAACGTGTTATCGAGAAAAATAAATACGAATTATCAGATAATGAACTGGCGGTATTTTACTCAGCCGCAGATCACCGTCTTGCAGAATTGACCATGAATAAGCTTTACGACAAGATCCCTTCCTCGGTGTGGAAATTTATTCGATAATTAAACAGTATAACCCCTGAACTATAACCATCTGTTTATTAGACATATTTTATTTTTACTATGACGACATGCCGCGTGTGACCTCCGTCACACAGAGGTAACGGGAACGTTCTCATCACTGACATTTCGTATTACTGTGTTGCCCCAATTCCAGCAACCGGGTCGTCAGTAATGAGCACAGAAAAAGAAAAGATGATTGCTGGTGAGTTGTATCGCTCGGCAGATGAGACTTTATCTCGCGATCGCCTGCGCGCTCGTCAGCTTATTCACCAATACAATCATTCCTTGCCGGAAGATCAATCATTACGCCAACAAATCCTCACCGATTTACTCGGTCAGGTTGCGGATGCGCATATTGAGCCCTCCTTTCGCTGCGACTATGGCTATAACATTTTTCTCGGTAAAGGGTTTTACGCGAACTTCGATTGCGTGATGCTTGATGTCTGCCCTATTCGTATAGGCGATAATTGTATGCTGGCGCCTGGCGTCCATATTTATACCGCGACCCATCCTGTCGATCCCGTAGCACGTAATAGCGGTGCTGAACTAGGGAAACCGGTGACTATCGGTAACAACGTCTGGATTGGTGGTCGTGCCATCATTAACCCGGGGGTTACTATTGGCGATAACGTCGTAGTGGCATCAGGAGCCGTCGTCACCAAAGATGTTCCTGATAATGTTGTCGTAGGCGGTAACCCGGCCAGAGTCATTAAAAAACTGTAACTACAATTTGCAACTGTTATGCAAAATTGTAGTTAATCTGTTACTTTTCTCATATCATTCCCACGTTAAAATAGGGTGTTCCCTGGAGAGTTGCAGATACCACGAAGGCAAAAGATGACCGAAATACAACGCCTGCTGACCGAAACAATTGAATCTCTGAATACGCGCGAAAAACGCGACAACAAGCCCCGCTTTAGTATCAGTTTTATCCGCAAACATCCGGGGCTGTTTATTGGCATGTACGTTGCCTTTTTTGCCACGCTGGCAGTGATGTTGCAGTCCGAAACGCTGTCAGGTTCAGTCTGGCTCCTGATAGTGTTATTCATCCTGCTCAACGGTTTCTTCTTTTTTGATGTCTACCCACGCTACCGCTACGAAGATATCGACGTACTGGATTTTCGCGTTTGCTATAACGGCGAATGGTATAACACGCGCTTTGTCCCTGCTGCGCTGGTTGAAACCATACTGAACTCGCCGCGTGTCGCGAATATCCACAAAGAACAGTTGCAAAAAATGATCGCCCGTAAAGGTGAGCTGTCTTTTTACGATATTTTCACCCTGGCTCGCGCCGAATCAACATCTTAAGTCAGGATTTCACACCAGGCGTAAGCTCTGCGCCTGGTCAATTGACAAGGATCGTTGCCACCCATCATTTCATGAAATACTGACCTTACCCACTTATCTCCTGCCAGCCTTTTTTCACAATCAGATATACTTTCCCTACACTGTGTTAATAAGGACATGCTGGTGAGAACACGACATCTGGTCGGCCTGATTTCGGGAGTACTGATTCTTTCAGTACTGCTGCCTGTCGGCTTAAGCATCTGGCTGGCCCATCAGCAGGTAGAAACGTTGTTTGTTGAAGAGCTGAATACCTATTCCTCCCGCGTCGCTATTCGGGCCAATAAAGTGGCGACGCAAGGGAAAGATGCACTACAAGAGCTGGAAAGATGGCAAGGCGGAGCCTGTAGTGAAGAGCATCTCATGGAAATGCGCCGGGTTTCATACAGCTATCGCTATATTCAGGAAGTGGTTTATATCGATAACAACGTTCCCCAATGCTCTTCTCTGGAACATGAAAGCCCACCGGATACCTTCCCGGAGCCGGGGAAGATTTCAAAAGATGGTTATCGGGTCTGGTTAACCTCACACAATGACTTAGGTATTACCCGTTACATGGTTGCTATGGGAACCGCACATTATGTAGTGATGATCGACCCCGCTTCCTTTATCGACGTGATTCCTTATAGCTCATGGCAAATTGATGCCGCTATTATTGGCAATGCCCATAATATAGTCATAACCAGCAGCGACGAAATTGCCCGGGGTATTATTACCCAACTGCAAAAAACCCCCGGTGAGCATATCGAAAATAATGGGATCATTTACGATATTCTGCCCTTCCCGGAGATGAATATTTCCATCATCACCTGGGCTTCAACGAAAATGTTGCAAAAAGGCTGGCATCGGCAGGTCTTTATCTGGTTGCCTGTAGGGTTGTTAATTGGCCTGCTGGCAGCAATGTTTGTGTTGCGCATTTTGCGCCGTATCCAGTCTCCGCATCATCGCCTGCAGGATGCCATCGAAAATCGTGATATTTGCGTGCACTACCAGCCGATTGTCTCCTTAGCCAATGGCAAAATTGTCGGAGCTGAAGCACTGGCGCGCTGGCCGCAGACAGACGGTAGTTGGTTGTCGCCAGATAGTTTTATTCCGCTGGCACAGCAAACGGGTCTTTCTGAGCCACTGACGCTGCTGATTATAAGAAACGTGTTTGAAGATATGGGCGACTGGCTGCGACAGCACCCGGAACAACATATTTCCATCAATCTTGAATCCACCGTGCTCGCCTCGGAAAAAATTCCGCAACTGCTGCGAGATATGATCAATCACTACCAGGTTAACCCCAAACAGATCGCTCTTGAACTCACTGAACGTGAGTTTGCCGCTCCGAAAACCAGCGCCCCGATAATTTCTCGCTACCGGGGGGCGGGCCATGAAATTTATCTCGATGATTTTGGTACGGGGTATTCAAGTTTAAGTTATTTACAGGATCTGGATGTCGACATTCTGAAGATCGATAAATCTTTCGTTGATGCGCTGGAATATAAAAACGTCACACCACATATCATCGAAATGGCAAAAACGTTGAAACTGAAAATGGTGGCGGAAGGGATCGAAACGGATAAACAGGAAGAGTGGCTACGTCAGCATGGCGTGCATTACGGTCAGGGTTGGCTGTACAGCAAAGCGTTGCCAAAAGAAGATTTCATACGCTGGGCAGAATACCATCTGTAAATTTTGGGGGCTGGCGGCACGCCGCACAGCCCGTCACGCTACTCGTCGATGATTGACTCAAACCCGCCGTAAATCATCCGTTTGCCATCAAACGGCATTGATTCGCCGAACTCTTTCATTCGTGGGTCAGACATCATTTTTTGATTGGCAGCGTCGCGGACCTCTTTTGAAGGATATTCAATCCAGCTAAACACCACTTCCTCATTCTCTTCCGCTTTCACTGCCATGCGAAAATCGGTCACTTTGCCGTCTGGCACATCGCTGGCCCAACATTCAACAATGCGAAGCGCGCCAAACTCTTTAAACAGTGGCGCGGCCTTTGCGGCCATTTCTCGATAGGCATCTTTATTTTCGGCAGGAACAGCAACCACAAAACCATCAACATACTTCATCAGAAATACCTCCGAAGCGTACTGCGCAGCCAGACAATTCTTGCGGCGTCAGTCGTGGTTAAAGTTTAGCCATATTAGGATTTTTTGACGAAACGGCGGGAGCAGAAATGGGTGGGGGCCCTGCCAGCTACATCCCGGCACACGCGTCATCTGCCTTGGCTGCTTCCTTCCGGACCTGACCTGGTAAACAGAGTAGCGTTGCGGGAGAACCAACAGAGCCCCCATTGAGAGCGTTGAGAACCAACGCGCAGGCGCATTATCACTGCTGCCCCTACTAATTGCAACCCATTGCGTGCCGGATGCTGGTTTCTTGCGCAATGCGGCTTCACTCTGGCGTTTTTCCAGATTATGCTGAAAAATTACCTCAGGAAGAAAAGATGGAAAAAGAAGATTCATTTCCCCAACGCGTCTGGCAAATCGTCGCCGCTATTCCCAAAGGCTACGTCACCACTTACGGCGATGTCGCGAAACTGGCGGGATCACCCCGCGCCGCACGCCAGGTCGGTGGAGTGTTAAAGCGTCTCCCCGAAGGCAGCACCCTCCCCTGGTATCGGGTGGTTAATCGTCACGGCACAATTTCGTTAACCGGCCCGGATTTGCAGCGTCAACGGCAGGCATTACTGGCAGAAGGCGTGATGGTATCGGGAAGCGGGCAAATCGACTTACAGCGTTATCGCTGGGACTATTAACCCTCTCCAGGCGGAGAGGGTTAATGGCGCTTAGTATTGCGTAGGGGCCGGAACTGCCGAAGACGGATTCACCTGAGTTGGTGAAGTCGAAGGTACGGTAGTCGTCGCACCACCGTTGGCCTGAACCGGCACGGCGGTTTGCTGAACCGGCACTAATGTCAGGTCAGCTTTGGTTCCGCCCTGATTGATCACCGGTTGAACGGTATCGGTGATAAACACCAGTTTGTCGTTCACGGTAACCGCCGCACTCAACAGGATACGTGCGTTCGGTTGAACGTCTGCCGGGTTAAATGGCAGAACAAAACTGAACGGTGACTGTTTACCTTCGGTACGTACTGCTTTCTGCGCCAGAACTTTAGAAGGCGCATCCGCTAACGACGCGTCAGAAAGTGTCACGGTCAGCACAGCATCAGGCGGCAGTGCGACTTTCTGACGGATCCAGACCGTACCGGAAACATTCGGTTGTTGTATAGCAGGTTGCTGTGTCGCTGCAATAGACGTATTTGCAGCCGGTGCTGGCGTCTGGATATCCGCGCTTTTATCCGCGCAAGCCGCCAACGCAATCGCAACCGCTAAACCACTGGCCATGTGCACGAGTTTCATTCACTTCTCCTTATTATCAATGCACCAGCGGGCTAACTTTCCTCGCCGGAAGAGTAGTTAACAAAATAGTAACGTCAATAAGTGTGGCACATGTCACGTATTAACGCCTGCATTTAGCCCGTAATTCAGACCATTGCACCCATCGGACCAGTACCAAAATTGCGTTATACTCAACTCACTTTGGCTTGCTGCGGCAGCTTTGTTACTGGAGAGTTATATGAGTCAGGCGCTAAAAAATTTACTGACATTGTTAAATCTGGAAAAAATTGAGGAAGGACTCTTTCGCGGCCAGAGTGAAGATTTAGGTTTACGCCAGGTCTTTGGTGGCCAGGTTGTGGGTCAGGCCTTGTATGCTGCAAAAGAAACTGTCCCTGAAGAGCGTCTGGTACATTCGTTTCACAGCTACTTTCTTCGCCCAGGCGATAGTAAAAAGCCGATTATTTATGATGTTGAAACGCTGCGTGACGGTAACAGCTTCAGCGCCCGTCGGGTTGCTGCTATTCAAAACGGTAAACCGATTTTTTATATGACGGCCTCTTTCCAGGCACCAGAGACCGGATTCGAGCACCAAAAAGCAATGCCGCCCGCACCAGCACCTGATGGTCTGCCTTCAGAAACGCAAATCGCCCAATCGCTGGCGCACCTGCTGCCGCCAGTGTTGAAAGATAAATTCATCTGCGATCGTCCGCTGGAAGTCCGTCCGGTGGAATTTCATAACCCGCTGAAAGGTCACGTCGCAGAACCTCATCGTCAGGTATGGATCCGCGCAAATGGTAGCGTGCCAGATGATCTGCGCGTTCATCAGTACTTACTCGGTTACGCTTCTGATCTTAACTTCCTGCCTGTTGCCCTGCAGCCGCACGGCATCGGTTTTCTCGAGCCGGGGATCCAGATTGCCACCATCGACCATTCGATGTGGTTCCATCGTCCGTTTAATCTGAACGAATGGCTGTTGTATAGCGTGGAGAGCACATCTGCTTCCAGCGCACGCGGCTTTGTGCGCGGTGAGTTTTATACCCAGGACGGCGTACTGGTTGCCTCGACCGTTCAGGAAGGGGTGATGCGTAATCACAATTAAAAAAATAGCCGGAGGTGAAAACCGTCCGGCTGTTTTTTGCAGTGCTTGTTACGCGTTATAGGCATTCTCGCCGTGGCTGTTGACGTCCAGCCCTTCGCGCTCCTGTTCTTCCGGCACACGCAGGCCAACCGTCAGATCCGCCAGTTTGTAGCCAATAAATGCCACCACACCGGACCAGACAATCGTAATGGCGATGCTTTCCAGCTGTACCAGCAGCTGATGCCCCATCGTCACACCTTCGGCGAAGCCCACACCACCCAGCGAACTGGCGGCAAAAATCCCGGTCATGATACAGCCGACAATGCCACAAACGCCGTGCACACCGAAGACATCGCAGGGATCATCCACCCGCAGCAAGCGTTTGAGCATGGTAACGCCCCACAAGCCCGCCAGACCAGCTACCACGCCGATAATCAACGCGCCGCCAACCCCAATGTAGCCGCACGCTGGCGTCACGCCGACCAGACCGGCAATCGCGCCAGAACACGCTCCCAGCAGAGAAGGCTTACCACGCAGCGCCCATTCACCGAAGATCCAGCCAAGAATTGCCGCCGCCGTTGCGACCACCGTATTCACAAATGCCAGTGCCGCGATTTCATTCGCCGTGCCCGCTGACCCGGCGTTAAAGCCAAACCAACCGATATAGAGAATGGCAGTCCCGGTGAAGACCATCGGCAGGTTGTGCGGTTTAAACGCCTCTTTACCGAAGCCCACGCGTTTTCCTATCAGATACGCGCCCACCAGACCGGCGATTGCGGCGTTAATGTGCACCACCGTGCCACCCGCGAAATCCAGCGCACCGTGAGAAGCCAGCAAACCACCGCCCCACACCATATGCGCAATCGGAATGTAAGAGAGCGTCAGCCATACCACCACGAAAATCAACACAGCTGAGAAGCGGATTCGTTCCGCCAGCGCCCCAACAATCAAGCCTACGGTAATGCAGGCAAACGATCCCTGAAACGCTACGTGGATATACTGATAAATGCTGCCCATCACCGCCGTCAGTTCGATGTTTTTCAGCATCAGCCAGTTAATGTTCCCGAAGAAGTTGTTGCCCTCACCAAACGCCAGCGAGTAGCCGTAAACCACCCAGAGAATACAGACCAGTGCAAACGTCACCGTCACCTGCGTCAGCATCGACAGCACGTTTTTGCCGCGAATCAACCCACCGTAAAACAGGGCAATCCCCGGAATAGTCATAAACAGCACCAGCGCAGTACAGATCATCATAAACGCATTGTCGGCTTTATCGGCCACCGCAGGTGCAGCCATTACCAGTCCCGGCAGCATCGCCAGTGAAGCAAGCCCAGTTTTTATCGTCGCTATCTTCATTTTTCGTTCCTGTAGCTGTGTGCCAGAGATTACAGCGCCGCTTCGTCGGCTTCGCCGGTACGAATACGAATGACGCGTTGCAATTCAGCGACGAAGATTTTGCCGTCGCCAATTTTTCCGGTGTAAGCCGCCTTGCTGACGATATCGATCACTTCATCGAGTTGGTCATCAGCAATCGCCACATCAATTTTTACTTTTGGCAGGAAGTTGACGCTGTATTCCGCCCCCCGGTACAGCTCGGCATGTCCTTTCTGACGCCCGAAACCTTTCACTTCGGTGACGGTCAGGCCCTGAATACCAATGGAAGATAACGCTTCACGAACATCTTCCAGCTTGAATGGTTTGATTATCACGGTCACCAGCTTCATAGATCCCCTCCGGTCAGAATTCGGTAATGGTTCTGCTACACGAAGAAGGTATTGCAAGCGGTGTGCCAGAAATGAAAAACGAAGGGATAGTTGGCAGGAAGGTGGATAGAAAGGGAATACTGACAAACTGGCTTAATGGCCAACCTAAGCGCGCTTTTCTCACTCGCCCTTTCAGGGAGAGGGCCGGGGTGAGGGTAATTAATCGCACAGTCGCTGGCCTGATCCCCCTCACCCTAACCTTCTCCCTGAGGGGCGAGGGGACAGCCCGAATCCTTTTGAAGCTTTGTCATCTATAGAACCGCACTATAACAGTGCACAGTGCGTTACATTTTTGCACCAACGATGAAATATTGCGCTATTCAGGCGCTCAATGATTCCTCTTCACGCACGCTGGCTGCCAGCTCTTCGCCCGCAAGTTGCAGTTGATACATCTGCCAGTAGCGTCCCTGGGCCGCCAGCAGCTGCTGGTGAGTGCCCTGCTCCACGGCTTGCCCACGATGAAGCACCAGAATGGTGTCGGCATCAACAATAGTCGATAAGCGGTGAGCAATCACCACCAGCGTGGTATGTTCACGCACCGCCGCCAGTGCGTGCTGGATCGCCTGTTCAGTACCGGAATCGATACTGGCGGTTGCCTCATCAAGGATCAGGATTTGCGGCGTCTCCACCAGCACGCGCGCCAGCGCCAGCAGTTGCTTCTGCCCGACGGAAAGATTATTCCCCTGCTCGCCCAGCGGCGTATAAATACCGTCGCTCATGCTGCGCGCCAGATCCGCCAGTTGCACGGTTTCCAGTGCCTGCCAGACGCGCGCTTCGGAGATATCGCGCCCCAGCGTCACGTTGGCGAGGAAAGTATCCGCCAGCACCACCGGATCTTGCTGTACCATCGCCACACCCTGGCGTAATGCGCTGTGACTTAGCGAATTTAATGGACGACCGTCGAGACGAATCTCACCTTCCGTTAGCGGGTAATAGCCCATCAATAAACTGGCGAGGGTACTTTTACCGCTGCCGGTATGCCCCACCAGCGCCACAAAGTTACGCGAAGGCACAGAGAGATTAATGTTCTTCAGTACCAGATTGTCATCGCGATAAGCAAATGACACGTTATCGACTTCGATGGTGCCACTCTGTAACGGGCGATCATCATTGCCATATTGCTGACGCGGCCCATCCATCAGTTCGAACACGCGTTCACCCGCCACCACAGCCTGTTGCAGCATCGCCTGTTGCGTGGTCAGTTCGATTAAGGGTTCGTTAAGCCGCCCAAGATAGCTGATAAACGCATACAGCACGCCCACTTCAATGGTGCCGCTGGCGGAGAAGCCAAACAGCATCAACAAGCCACAAAGAATGAGCGATGAAAACAAACTCAGCAAGGGACGCAGCAGAAAACCGTCGAGGCGCAGGGTTTGCATCCTCGCCATATAGTGTGAACGACTGGCCTCACCCATACGTTCGCCAAATCGCGCCTGCTGACGGAATTGCTGGATAACGCTCATGCCGTTGATAATTTCGTTAAAGCCGTCGTTAATATCCGCCAGATAGGCGCGAACACGGCGGACAATCGGCGTACTGTAACGCTGGTATATCACCATCACCACCAGCACCACCGGGAAAATCATTATCGCCACCAGTGCCATTCTCCAGTCGAGACTGAACATTGCCACCAGCATCGCACCCACCAGTGCGGCGCTGCGCAGGACAGTTGCCACTACGGTAACGTAGAGGTCGCGGATCACTTCAGTGTCATTAGTGACGCGGGAAATCACCTGACCGACCGGCTGGGTATCAAACTCGCTTAATGGCTGGCGTAGCGCAGCATCCATCACATCCGTTCGCAACTGTTGTACCACGCCAACCGCCGCCCGATTAAACAACAGCGACTGTGCGTAGTGCAGTCCAGCGGCAAACAGTTGCAGCCCAACATACGCCGCCGCCAGACCGGCAACCACTTTCAACGGCAGATTATTTTTTGCCACCATATTATCGATGAAATAGCTGATGAGTAGCGGTCCACTGACTTCTGCCGCCGCCGCAATCCACATCATCAGAACCGCAATCCCCAGCGGTTTACGCCACGGCGAACCATACGCTAACAGGCGCTTGAGAGTCGGCCACAGTTGGCTAAAACTACGCATCGGCGGCCTCCTCGCGAATTTCCGGAGCGTCGTCGAGCGCCGCCTCCAGTTGTTGATAGCGATACATATCGCGATACCAGCCGCTTTGTTGCGCCAGCGCATCATGATTGCCACGCTGGGCGATGTGTCCGTGTTGCATCACAATTATTTCACTGGCTTCTGTCAGTGCAGAAAGTCGATGGGCGCTGATAATCACCGTTCTCCCCTGCCCCCACTGACGCAGGTTATGCAGGATCTGGTGCTCTGTGCGTCCGTCCACCGCCGAAAGCGCATCATCCAGAATAAGGATTTCCGCGTTGACTAATAACGCACGAGCAATAGAGATACGCTGCTTTTGCCCACCGGAAAGCATCACGCCGCGCTCGCCCACTTCAGTGTCGTAACCTTGCGGTAGACGCAAAATATCGTCATGTACGCTGGCTAACCGCGCTACGTGTTCAATCTCTTGCTGGGTGGCATTCGGGCAACCCAGCGCGATGTTATTCGCCACGGTGTCGGAAAAAAGGAACGGCGTCTGGCTGACCACCGCCAGGCGGCTACGCCAGCTATCGAGTTGAAGCTGCGTCAGGGGAATATCATGAAAGCGAATATCCCCCTCGCTGACGTCGAAATGACGCTGAATGAGTGACAGCAGGGTACTTTTGCCAGAACCGGTCGGCCCGCAAATACCCAGCATCTGACCGGGTTTGAGTGCAAAACTGACATTCTCCAGCGCAGGATGATCAGTTTGTGGATAAGTAAACTGGCGAATATTTACATCCAGTTCGCCACGCCCTTGCGGCACTGGTTCGCTACCATCGTTCACCACCGGTGCTTCAGCCAGCATCGTCCGAATACGGCTATATGCCGCGCTGCCACGTTCCACAATGTTAAACATCCAGGCCAGCGCCAGCATCGGCCAAATCATTAACCCCAGATACATCATAAAACTGGTGAGCTGTCCCAGCGTTAAGCTGCCCTGCACCACCATCCAGCTTCCCCCACCAATCGCCAGCAAATTCGCCATGCCAATCGCGATATAGATTGTCGGATCAAAACGGGCATCAATACGCGCCACACGCATGTTTTTCTTGCCAGTGTCTTCAGCATCTGCGGCAAATAGCGCCGACTGGCGATCTTCCAGACCAAAGGCTTTGATCATGCGGATACTAGTGAGGCTCTCCTGGGTGCGATCGTTGAGACTGGAAAATGCCGCCTGCGCCAGCTTAAAGCGTTCATGCAAAGCATCGCCGTTGCGCTTAATCATGATTGCCATCACTGGCATCGGTAATAGTGCGAATAAGGTCAACTGCCAGCTAATTTGCGTTGACATCATAATCAACACTGCGCAGCCCATCACCAGTGAATCCACCAGCGTCAGCACCCCTTCCCCGGCAGCAAACACGACCCGATCGACGTCATTGGTCGCACGAGCCATAAGGTCGCCCGTGCGATGACGCAGGTAAAATTCTGGATGCTGGCGGCTTAGCTGGTGGTAATAATCTTCACGCAGTTCAACAGCCAGTTGATAAGACGCGCCAAACAGCAGTACGCGCCAGACGTAACGCAGGAGATAAACCACGACTGCAATCAGCACCATGGTGGCGATCCACATCAGGATCTGCCCGGTAGTAAAGTGTTGTTCCGTCACTCCATCGACAACAATACCGACCACTTTCGGCGGAACCAGTTGCAGCATCGCGATAATGACAAGCAAGGCCACAGCCCCGAGATAGCGACGCCATTCCCGACGGAAATACCAGCTTAGTTGAGCAAATAATCGCACGCGTTGTGTCCTGACCTGATTCTGGATATTTATTCGATGGGTAAAGAAGTGGTGTATTTAATCTGTTCCATCGCGAAGCTGGAAGTAACGTCCGACAGCCCTGGAACGCTGTTGACCAGACGCTTATAAAACTCGTCATAGCGTTTCATATCGGCAACCTGAACACGCATCAGATAATCATATTCCCCGGCCATGCGCCAGAACCCCAGCACTTCTGGCATTTCCGTTACCACCGTGACAAAGCGGCAATACCATTCGCTGCTGTGATGTTGCGTTTTAATCAGCACAAAAGCAGTCAGCCCAAGGCCAATTTTTTCCGGATCCAGCAGGGCGACTTTGCCGATAAGGATACCGTCATCCTCCAGCCGTTTCAGACGCTTCCAGCAAGGCGTGGTCGTCAGATTAACGGCTTCTGCCAGTGCCTGCAAAGAGAGGGTGCAATCCTGCTGTAGTAAGGCCAGCAGCTTACGGTCAATTTTATCTAACATCGCCAATCCACAGAGAATTATTTTCTCTTTTAATTCTATTTTAAAGGCGAAATACCGACAATTTATTCTGTGCGGTTTAAACGACACTGCACAAAATGACAAATTCAAAGTAAAAAAAACCGGGCTATTGCCCGGCGCTGGAAGAGATCTCGTTATTCGGGGGAATAAGGTAGATGTGGATTGTCCAGCCAGTGCGTCAAATAGTGAGAGACCGCCTGATTTCGGCAATGTCCAATCACTGGTAAATGAGGGAGTTCCGCGCGCAGTTGTGGCATCGCATTGCCCATAATAAAACCGCTACCGACGCTGCCTAACATTTCGCGATCGTTCATCGCATCACCAAAGGCCATGCAGTCGCGCAGTGAAAAACCTAAATGTTGGGTCAGCACCGCCAACGCCGCGCCTTTATTACACCCCACCGGCAGCACTTCCAGGCAATTAATTGCCGAAAAACACAAATGTGCGCGCTCGCCTAATGCTTCGTTTAGTTGGGTATGCAAGCGCATAAGATCGTCGTGATCGCCACAGAAACAGATCTTGGTGACGCTGTCGAGCGGCATTTTTTTGACATCGATAATCTGATAACGGAAACCGCTATACACAAATGCCTGCAACAATGCTGGGATCTCTTGCCCGGTAAACCAGCCATTGTCATTGAAGATATGCATACTGGCCTGGGTATCCCATTTCTGGTAGAGCACTAATTCCGCCACGTCCGCAGGCAAATCATCACGATGTAAAAGTTCGCCTTCCAGAGAGTGCACGCGCGTACCGTTGCCGGTAATTAAATACGCATCCAGCGATAGCACCCCGATAATATGCTGCATCTCCAGCGCATGGCGACCTGTAGCAAAAGTGAGGGTAATATCACGTTCACGCAGACGCGCCAGAGTCGAGAGGGTTTTCTCACCTAAATGGTGATCAGGCATCAATAAAGTGCCGTCCATATCAAATGCTGCCAGACGAGCCATTTCTTTCTCCACTCTGTGACACGGTTAATGGTGATTGAGTATCACCTGATATATACGGAAGTAATAGTGAATAGTTAAATAATATTGTTCCGGGTTTATATGCGACTGCTTAACCGTCTTAACCAGTATCAACGTCTGTGGCAACCTTCTGCCGGAGAGCCGCAATCCGTCACCGTCAGAGAACTGGCCGAACGCTGTTTTTGCAGCGAACGCCATGTGCGCACACTATTACGTCAGGCTCAGGAGTCGGGATGGCTGGAGTGGCAGGCGCAGTCAGGACGCGGAAAGCGCGGACACCTACGCTTTCTGGTCACGCCAGAATCGCTACGCAATGCGATGATGGAACAGGCACTGGAAACCGGAAAGCAGCAAGATGTGCTGGAGCTGGCGCAACTGGCCCCAGGTGAGCTGCGCACTCTGTTACAGCCGTTTATGGGTGGACAATGGCAAAACGATACACCCACGTTGCGTATTCCCTACTATCGCCCGCTCGAACCGCTACAACCGGGCTTTTTGCCCGGCCGTGCCGAGCAGCATCTCGCCGGACAGATATTTTCTGGTCTGACCCGATTCGACAATAATACCCAGCGCCCGATTGGCGATTTAGCACATCACTGGGAAATCTCTGCTGATGGGCTACGCTGGGATTTTTATCTTCGTTCAACGCTGCACTGGCATAACGGCGATGTGGTAAAAGCCTCACACTTACACCAGCGATTATTGATGCTGTTACAACTGCCAGCACTGGATCAATTATTTATTAGCGTGAAGCGTATTGAGGTCACCCATCCGCAGTGTCTGACCTTCTTTTTACATCGCCCCGATTACTGGCTTGCTCACCGGCTGGCGAGCTATTGCAGCCATCTGGCGCATCCGCAATTCCCACTGATCGGCACGGGTCCTTTTCGCTTAACACAATTCACAGCGGAACTGGTGCGCCTGGAAAGCCATGATTATTACCATTTACATCACCCACTGCTAAAAGCGGTTGAGTACTGGATAACCCCACCACTTTTTGAAAAAGATTTGGGAACCAGTTGTCAGCATCCAGTACAAATAACCATCGGTAAACCTGAAGAGTTGCCACGGGTCAGCCAGGTCAGTAGCGGCATCAGTTTAGGTTTTTGCTATTTAACGTTGCGCAAAAGTCCCCGACTGTCCCTCTGGCAGGCGCGAAAAGTGATCTCCATTATCCATCAATCCGGTTTACTACAAACGTTAGAAGTCGGAGAAAATCTGATCACTGCCAGTAATGCATTGCTGCCTGGCTGGGCTATTCCACAATGGGATGTACCGGATGAGGTCAAACTACCAGAAACATTAACGCTGGCTTATCACCTGCCAGTGGAACTTCATGCAATGGCAGAACAATTACGAACGACGCTGGCAGCAGAAGGTTGCGAATTAACGACTGTTTTTCATAACGCGAAAAACTGGGACGACACTACCCCACTGGCACAGGCAGATTTGATGATGGGCGACAGGTTAATTGGCGAAGCGCCGGAATATACCCTGGAGCAATGGCTGCGTTGCGATCCACTCTGGTCATATGTTTTCGACGCTCCAGCATATGCACATCTGCAATCGACACTGGATACCGTGCAGTTGATGGCTGATGAGGAAAAGCGGAATAACGCGCTGAAAACCGTGTTTAGCCAGTTAATGGAAGAAGCAACGCTGACGCCGCTGTTCAATTATCACTATCGCATTAGCGCCCCGCCTGGAGTAAATGGTGTGCGACTGACACCGCGCGGCTGGTTTGAATTTACCGAAGCCTGGCTTCCCGCGCCGTCGCAATGAAGCACTGGTCGGGGTTAACCGCAGGCGTTACCATAACGCTTTTATCGATTTAGCAGGATAATTTATGAAACGTGCCGTCGTTGTGTTTAGTGGAGGTCAGGATTCCACCACCTGTCTGGTACAGGCATTGCAGCAATATGATGAAGTCCATTGCGTGACGTTCGATTACGGTCAGCGCCATCGCGCTGAGATTGACGTGGCACACGAACTGGCATTGAAACTGGGTGCACGCGCGCATAAGGTGCTGGATGTGACGCTACTCAACGAGCTGGCGGTCAGCAGCCTGACGCGTGACAGCATTCCGGTGCCTGATTATGAACCTGAAGCCGATGGTATCCCGAATACGTTTGTCCCTGGGCGTAATATTTTGTTCCTGACGCTGGCGGCGATATATGCGTATCAGGTTAAAGCAGAAGCAGTGATCACCGGCGTCTGCGAAACAGATTTCTCCGGTTACCCGGATTGTCGCGATGAGTTTGTGAAAGCACTGAACCATGCCGTCAGTCTGGGCATGGCGAAAGATATTCGTTTTGAAACGCCGCTAATGTGGATTGATAAAGCGGAAACCTGGGCGCTGGCGGATTATTACGGCAAGCTGGATTTAGTACGTAACGAAACACTGACCTGCTATAACGGCATTAAAGGCGACGGTTGCGGTCATTGTGCAGCGTGTAATTTACGCGCCAACGGTTTGAATCATTATCTGGCTGATAAGCCGGCGGTGATGGCAGCGATGAAGCAGAAAACCGGATTGCAGTAATTATTCGGGGTCTCGCCGGATGCGGCTTGAGCATCCGGCACAACAAAATTTTTACTGAACCATCTGCTCCAGTTTTTCGCGCAGTTCCCCTTCCAGAGCTAATGCTTTCTGCGTTTTGAGATCGATACAAACAAACGTGATAAGCGCATCTGCCACCACCTGCCCTTCCGGCTCCAGAGTAATGACCTGACTTAAGATGCCGCTTTTACCGTTTAATTGCTGCAACTGACTGGTAATGGTTAACAGGTCGCTTAGTACCGCCGGGCGACGATAGTTAATATTGATATTGACCACGACGAAAGCGATGTTATGGGCGGTCATCCACTGAAAGCTGTCGCTATTTTCCAGCCCATCCCAGCGGGCTTCTTCGAGAAACTCAAGGTAGCGGGCGTTGTTAACGTGCTGGTAGACGTCGAGATGATATCCACGAACTTTGATTTGTGTTTGCATAGCGCAATAACCTTACGTTGTTGTTATAAGAACTGTTATAAGTACAGAGGTCATAACTGGTATGACCTCTTCAGTCTGGCAAAAAATTGCCACTATGCAAATTAATTACAGGGTTAATACCGCCAGATTACGTTCCACCAGCGAATTGCCCATTCCCGGCACCTGTTTTAGATCCTCCACCGTTTTAAACGGGCCGTACTCTTCGCGATAACTGACAATTGCCTGCGCTTTCTTCAGGCCAACGCCATTCATCGCGCGGGCTAACTCTTCCGCGCTGGCATTATTAATGCTGACCCTGGTGCCTTCTTCGTCACTGGCTTTTGCCGGTACTGCCGCTTTGCTTTGTGCTGCAGGAGCTTCCGCTTTGGTTTCTACCGCTGCCGGTTTCGCCGCAGGAGCTGCTGCCAGCGCACTATGAGACATTCCGGCACAGGCCAGGGACAGGGTAATGAACAATGCTTTAATTCCGTGTTTCATACTGTTTTCTCCTTGTTTGTTAACAGTGGAATCACCTTAACGGCAGTGAAAACAGTAAACAAATGGCAATGTTCAGAAATGGAAAAGGCCGCGAAAGCGACCTTTTCTTGTTACAGCTGCAAAGCATTTTTTTGCGAGGCGGCTTCCGGATTATTGCTGTTCCAGCGCATCGCCAATTTTGATTTTCGCCTCTTTACGCAGGTTACTCATCAGAGCTTCAAAGACGATTTGTGCGTTGTTCTGGGTGATACCCTGCACCATCGCTTTTTTCTGATCTTCCGGCATAGAACCTTGTTTCACTTCGTCCAGCGCCAGCAGAACGACATTGCCTTGCATATCGGTCGCCATACCGTAGCTCGGTTTGTCTTTCGCTGGCAGTGGCAGTGCAAACGCGGCCTGGCTAATCGGGTCACGACCGGAACGGCTTAAGGTTTTCGGCTCGCCAAATTTCAGACCGGCTGCCTGCATAGCTTCCGCACCTTTACCCGCTTTCAAATCAACCAGCAGTTTTTCAGCATCTACTTTCGCCTGTTGCTCAGCTTTGTTGTGCTGAACCAGCGCCTTAACCTGTTCCTGAACATCTGCCAGCGGTTTCACCGCATCCGGTTTGTGCTCACTGATGCGCAGTACGAATGCGCGGTCGCCGTCTACGGTGATGATGTCAGAGTTGATGCCCGGCGCGCCGTTTTCACCTACCAGACCGCCGTTAAAGATAGCGTCTGCCACCGGCTTGAAGTTTAACTCTTCCGGCAGGTTATCTTTGCTGAACCAGCCAGTCTGAGTGGCTTTAACGCCCGCAGCCTGCTCTGCACCAGCCAGAGATTCGGTGTCGTTGCTTGCCGCATCGCTCACTTTCTGCTGCAGCGCGTAGTACGCATCGAGGGCTTTTTCGTGTTTCACTTTCGCCGCAATGTCGTCACGTACTTCGTCTAACGATTTCACTTTCGCTGGCTGAATGTCGTCCAGACGTACAATCAGGAAACCAACCGAAGATTTTATGACACCAGACAGTTGGCCTTTTTCTTTCAGACCGGCATTTTTCAGTTCGTCCGGGATAGTGGCATCTTCTAACCAACCCATATCGCCGCCGTTACGGGCAGAGATAATATCGGCAGATTTTTCTTTTGCTAACGCAGCAAAATCACCGCCTTTATTCAGCTCCTCAAGTACTGCTTTCGCTTCATCTTCAGTTTTAGTCTGGATGATGCTGTAGCGGGTACGCTGTGGCTGGGTGAATTGATCCTGATGCTGATCGTAGTAGCTCTGGATATCCGCATCGCTAACCGGTTGCTGCATCGTTGCGGCATCCAGCTTGATGTAGCTCACGCGGAATTGTTCCGGAGTCATGAAATTGTTTTTGTTTTGCTCGTAGTAGCTGGCGATTTCTGGTTCGGTCACAGCTTGTTTAGCCGCCAGCGCGTTAACGTCGATAGTCGCTTCACGCACTACACGTTGTTGAGCGACCAGCGCAGCCAGTTCGTCGGTTTCACCTTTCAACATAAAGTCGGTGCCCGCAACGCCGTTAATCAGCTGCTGGGTAGTGAGCTGATTACGCAGCGCCTGCGCGTACTGATCGGCACTCATTCCCATTCGGTTAAGGATATCGTTGTAGCGGCTGTTATCGAACTTGCCGTCAACCTGAAACGCTGGGGTTGCGAAAATCGCCTGTTTAACCTGCTCATCGCTGATACCCAGTTTTAGTTCGCGAGCGTACTGATCCAGCAGCGCCTCGTCGATAAGACGATTCAGCACCTGTTGACGCAGGGTTTTCATATAGCCTTCGTTCGCCGCCAGCTCAGAGTATTGATCGCCCAACTGTTGCTGCATACGATTACGTTCGCTGTTGAAGGCGTTCTCGAACTGCCCACGGCTGATTTCCTGGTCATTCACTTTTGCGGCGTAGTTATTGCCTGCGCCAATCAGGTAACCACTCACGCCGGTCAATATGAACGACACGATAATGATACCGAAAATAATCTTGAGCACGAGACTGTTTGCAGCCGTGCGTAAGCTGTCCATCATGGTGTAACAACACTCCGCTGTAGATGACTGTGTACCTCACGCAACATATCGCTGCGCGCAAAGGCCTATTGTGACAAGAAACGGGGGCAATTGTCAGCCCACAATGCGCAGAAAGTCACGGAATACAAATAAAAAAGGCACATCAGTAGATGCGCCCTTGAACTTCGTCACATCCCCAATGGGGACAACACTTAGTTTACCGCGTCTTTCAGTGCTTTACCTGCACGGAAGCTCGGTACTTTAGCAGCAGCGATGGTGATCTCTTTACCGGTCTGCGGGTTGCGACCAGTACGGGCGGCACGCTCTTTAACGGCAAAAGTACCAAAACCTACCAGTGCTACATCATCCCCTTCTTTCAGGGATTCAGTTACGGAAGCAATAATAGCATCTAACGCACGGCCAGCCGCAGCTTTAGAGATATCAGCCCCTGCAGCAATCTTGTCAATCAATTGAGATTTATTCACTCTTCTCTTCCTCTTTATAATTTATCTCGCACTTGAATCCTTCAAGGTGCGAACGCGCAGCAGTTATATCAGGCCAGCCATCCCCTTACAACACCCCTTAATAAGGGCAAGCCTAATCCGCCCTCTAACTTAACGAGACAAAAAAAGGCTGGCAAGTCCGAATTGGCCCGCCAGCCCTTTTTTTATTAGTGCAATTTGCGCAAGGTCACTATTTTGCAGTCACAACCTGCATACCAGACGGTTCATTTTGCAGCGCCAGAGTCAGAACTTCCTCAATGCGCTTCACAGGATGAATGTCCAGATCGGCAATCACGTTGTCCGGAATCTCTTCCAGATCGCGTTTATTTTCGAACGGAATTAACACTGTTTTAATCCCGCCGCGATGCGCAGCCAGCAGTTTTTCTTTCAAACCACCGATTGGCAACACCTGACCACGCAGAGTAATCTCGCCAGTCATCGCCACATCGGCGCGAACCGGGTTACCGGTCAGGCAAGAAACCAGCGCAGTGCACATGGCAATACCGGCACTCGGACCATCTTTCGGCGTCGCACCTTCCGGTACGTGAACGTGGATGTCGCGTTTTTCGTAAAAATCAGGGTTGATCCCCAGTTTTTCCGCACGCGCACGAACCACCGTTAACGCCGCCTGAATGGACTCCTGCATTACTTCACCAAGCGATCCGGTATAGGTCAGTTTACCTTTGCCCGGGACGCACGCGGTTTCAATGGTCAGCAAGTCGCCGCCGACTTCCGTCCACGCCAGACCCGTTACCTGACCGACACGGTTTTCATTATCTGCGCGACCATAGTCGAAACGCTGAACACCGAGGTAGTCATGCAGGTTATCGCCGTTAATTTCGATATGTTTTAGAGACTTATCGAGCAGTAACTGCTTAACCGCTTTACGGCACAGTTTGGAGATTTCACGCTCCAGACCACGCACGCCCGCCTCACGGGTGTAGTAACGAATAATGCCGATAATGGCGCTATCGTCGACGGTCAACTCACCTTTTTTCAGCGCATTACGTTCAATCTGCTTCGGCAGCAGGTGACGTTTGGCGATGTTCAGTTTTTCATCTTCGGTATAACCAGAGAGGCGAATCACTTCCATACGATCCAGCAGCGGTGCCGGAATGTTCATGGAGTTCGACGTCGCGACAAACATCACGTCGCTGAGGTCGTAATCCACTTCCAGGTAGTGATCGCTGAACGCTACGTTCTGCTCTGGATCCAGCACTTCAAGCAGTGCGGAGGCCGGATCACCACGCATGTCAGAAGACATTTTGTCGATCTCATCGAGCAGGAATAGCGGGTTTTTCACGCCCACTTTCGCCATTTTCTGGATCAATTTACCCGGCATAGAACCGATGTAAGTACGGCGGTGACCACGGATTTCCGCTTCATCACGCACGCCGCCCAGCGCCATACGGACATATTTACGTCCGGTAGCTTTGGCGATGGACTGCCCCAGAGAAGTTTTACCTACCCCCGGCGGCCCAACCAGGCAAAGGATCGGCCCCTTGATTTTGTTTACACGGCTTTGAACCGCAAGATACTCAAGAATGCGATCTTTCACGCGCTCCAGACCATAATGGTCGGTATCAAGGATTTCCTGCGCCTGACGCAGGTCTTTTTTGACCTTGCTACGCGCATTCCACGGCACCTGCACCATCCAGTCGATATAGCCACGCACCACGGTCGCTTCTGCCGACATCGGAGACATCATTTTCAGCTTCTGCAGTTCTGCTTCCGCTTTCTCTTTTGCCTCTTTCGGCATTTTCGCCGCGTCGATTTTGCGCTTCAGGGCTTCGTTTTCGTCCGGCGCGTCGTCCATTTCGCCGAGTTCTTTCTGAATAGCTTTCATTTGCTCGTTCAGATAGTACTCACGCTGGGATTTCTCCATCTGCTTTTTAACGCGGTTGCGAATGCGTTTCTCAACCTGCAGCAGATCGATTTCCGATTCCATCATCGCCATCAGATATTCCAGACGTTCGTTAACGTCGGACATCTCAAGAACGGACTGTTTGTCAGCCAGTTTCAGCGGCATATGCGCGGCAATGGTATCCGCCAGGCGCGCCGGATCGTCAATGCTGTTCAGCGACGTCAGCACTTCTGGTGGGATTTTTTTGTTCAGCTTGATGTAGCCTTCGAACTGGCTGATTGCGGTACGCACCAGCACTTCCTGTTCCCGCTCATCAATGGTCGGCGACTCCAGATACTCCGCCTTCGCAGAAAAGTGTTCGCCATTGTCAGAGAGCGCAGAAATACGCGCGCGCTGTAACCCCTCGACCAGCACTTTGACGGTGCCGTCAGGCAGTTTCAGCATCTGCAATATAGAGGCCACGGTCCCGACGGTGAAAAGATCGTTTACACCCGGCTCATCCGTTGAGGCTTCTTTCTGCGCGACCAGCATAATTTTTTTATCATGGTCCATCGCCGCTTCCAGACAACGGATAGATTTTTCCCGCCCGACAAATAAGGGGATGACCATGTGCGGATAAACCACCACATCGCGCAGCGGCAATACGGGGATTTCAATGCGTTCAGAACGCTCAGGATTCATAGAGCTCTCTCTTAGTTTAATTTCCGCCAGGTAATCAGATGACACGACTGTGCTTCACGCCATCTATTAACATGTACGTCAGTATATGGGGATGTTTCCCCCACATTCAACGTCGAGAATAGAGGAAAAATTAAAGGGGAGATAAAATCCCCCCTTTTTGGTTAACTAATTGTATGGGAATGGTTAATTATTCACCAGATGCCTGCTGAGCTTCCGGCTTGCCATAAATCAGCAACGGTTTGCTTTGGCCATCAATTACCGACTCGTCGATAACCACTTTTTCGACATCTTCCATGGACGGCAGATCGTACATGGTATCGAGCAGCGCAGCTTCTACGATGGAACGCAGACCACGGGCACCGGTTTTACGCGCCATCGCTTTCTTAGCGATAGCATCCAGCGCCTCGTCACGGAATTCCAGATCCACGCCTTCCAGATTAAACAGCGCCTGATACTGCTTGGTCAGGGCGTTTTTCGGCTCTTTGAGGATCTGAATCAGGGCTTCTTCGCTCAGTTCATTCAGCGTTGCGACAACTGGCAGACGACCGATGAACTCAGGAATCAGACCAAACTTGATCAGATCTTCCGGTTCAACCTGCGCCAGCAGCTCGCCTTCGCTTGCTTTGTCGGATTTCGCTTTTACCGTCGCGCCAAAACCAATGCCGGAGCCGGTTTCTACACGATGGGAAATGACTTTATCCAGACCAGCGAACGCACCGCCACAGATAAACAGGATCTTAGAGGTATCTACCTGCAAGAATTCCTGCTGCGGGTGTTTACGCCCGCCCTGCGGTGGAACGGCGGCAACCGTACCTTCGATCAGTTTCAACAGTGCCTGCTGTACGCCTTCACCGGAAACGTCTCGGGTAATAGAAGGATTGTCCGACTTACGAGAAATTTTGTCGATTTCATCGATGTAGACAATCCCGCGCTGCGCTTTCTGTACGTCATAGTCGCACTTCTGCAACAGCTTCTGAATGATATTTTCAACGTCTTCGCCCACATAACCGGCTTCGGTCAGCGTGGTCGCGTCGGCCATGGTGAACGGAACGTCCAGCAGGCGCGCCAGCGTTTCTGCCAGCAGCGTTTTACCAGAACCGGTCGGACCGATCAGCAGAATGTTACTTTTGCCCAACTCGACACCATTGCTGGTATCGCCGTTGCGCAGACGTTTGTAGTGGTTGTATACCGCGACCGCCAGCACTTTTTTCGCCTGTTCCTGACCGATAACGTAATCGTCCAGGTGGTTGCGAATTTCATGCGGCGTCGGTAGCGCACTGCGTTCACGATGCGGTGCAACTTCTTTAATCTCTTCGCGAATGATGTCATTACATAAATCAACACATTCGTCGCAGATATACACGGATGGACCGGCAATCAGCTTGCGCACTTCATGCTGGCTTTTGCCGCAAAAAGAGCAATACAGCAATTTGCCTGAGCCATCTTTGCGTTTATCTGTCATGGGTCAAAACCTCTTCTTTGTTCTTTGTGCCGCACACGACGACGCAAATGCCATTCTCAGGCGCAAGCCGCTTACAGCGTTGTGCCGCTCTGAATAAGTATAGCGGCACAGTTGCGCCTCTGGCATCAATTACGATGGGTCAGAATCGAATCGACCAGACCGTATTCCACCGCTTCAGGGGCGGAAAGGAAGCGATCGCGCTCGGTATCACGTTCAATCTGTTCTAATGATTGACCCGTATGAAGCGCCATAAGTTCATTCATGCGCCCTTTAACTTTCAGAATTTCACGGGCATGAATTTCGATATCGGTCGCCTGGCCCTGATAGCCGCCCAACGGCTGGTGAATCATCACGCGCGAATTCGGCAGGCAGAAACGTTTACCTTTTGCCCCTGCGGTCAGCAAGAAAGCACCCATCGAGGCCGCCTGGCCCATACAGATGGTGCTGACATCAGGCTTGATAAACTGCATGGTGTCATAGATAGACATCCCGGCAGTGATCACCCCGCCTGGGGAGTTAATGTACAGATAGATATCTTTTTCTGGATTTTCTGCTTCCAGGAACAGCATCTGCGCCACAATCAGGTTAGCCATGTGGTCTTCAACCTGGCCAGTCAGAAAAATGACGCGTTCCTTAAGTAGACGAGAATAGATATCAAAAGAGCGCTCACCGCGTGAGGTCTGTTCAATGACCATCGGCACCAGCGCCATATGGGGTGCAAAGTTATCTCGTTCGCCGCTGTATGACATTTCCGTCTCCTGGATAAAATTGAAAAAACCTGCTGTACCGATTGTAACCTTATGGACGGATTATCAGCTAGTCCCTGTGTTATGGGTACGGCATCATCCTATTTCAAGCATAACAATCTTTTGTTGTTACGCTAACACCGAAAGAGGGTTTTCGCACGGTTCCATGCAAAATTCATGACAAAAAAAAGCCCACCACCTGGCGGTGACGGGCCTTTGTGCGAATTTAGCGCGTTATGCTGCTTAAATTACGCCTGCTGGTTCATCAGCTCGTTGAAAGTGGTTTCTTTTTCAGTCACTTTCGCTTTCGCCAGTACAGCTTCAACAGCCTGTTCTTCCAGAGCAACATTGCGCATGTTGTCCATCAGTTCTTTGTTTTTGCTGTAGAATTCGATAACTTCTTTCGGATCTTCGTACGCAGAAGCCATCTCTTCGATCAGGCCTTTCACGCGCTCTTCGTCAGCTTTCAGCTCGTTGGTGCGGATAACTTCACCCAGCAGCAGGCCAACAACTACGCGGCGTTTAGCCTGTTCTTCGAACAGTTCACGCGGCAGTTCCAGAGCTTGTTTCTCGTTGCCACCGAAACGCTGTGCAGCCTGACGACGCAGAACGTCGATTTCGCTGTCGATCAGCGCAGCCGGTACGTCGATGTCGTTAGCTTTTACCAGACCTTCGATCGCCTGAGACTTAACGCGGTTACGGATGGCGCTCTTCAGCTCGCGTTCCATGTTTTTACGCACTTCAGCGCGCAGACCTTCTACGGAACCATCTTCAACGCCGAAACGTTTGATGAATTCAGCAGTCAGTTCCGGCAGTTCACGCTCTTCAACTTTCTTCAGGTTGATAGCGAATTTCGCTGCTTTACCTTTCAGGTTTTCTGCGTGGTACTCTTCCGGGAAGGTTACGTCGATGGTGAATTCTTCGCCCGCTTTGTGGCCTTTAATACCGTCTTCAAAGCCCGGGATCATACGACCCTGGCCCATCGCCAGTACGAAATCAGACGCTTTACCGCCTTCGAACTCTTCGCCGTCTACAGAACCAGTGAAGTCGATGGTCACACGGTCTTCTGCTTCAACAGCACCGTCTTTTTCTTTCCAGGTCGCCTGCTGTTTACGCAGAGTATCTAACATGCCGTCAACGTCAGCGTCGGTCACTTCAACGATCGGTTTTTCAACTTCAATCGCTTCCAGACCCTGCAGTTCAACTTCCGGATAAACTTCAAACTCTACAGAGTAGGTGAAGTCTTCACCCAGCTTGTATTCGCCCGGAACGTAAGTCGGTGCGCCAGCCGGATTGATTTTTTCTTTAATGATGGCGTCAATGAAGTTACGGCTCATCAGGTCGCCCAGAACGTCCTGGCGTACAGACGCGCCATAACGCTGAGCAACGATATTCATTGGCACTTTGCCTTTGCGGAAGCCGTCAATACGTACTTTTTTCGCAATGTTGACCAGCTCGCTTTTAACAGCGGTCTCGATGCTGTCAGCAGCGATAGTAATCGTTACACGGCGGCCAAGGCCTTGAGTGGTTTCAACTGAAACTTGCATCTTGTTACCTCAAAAAATCACAGTGCTCGGTCAACTCTTACCCCGCAAGCACAGGTTGTTGGCTTCGCGGAACCGGGATGTTCTTATAATCAATCACATTCCCTGTTACCAGAATCATCCCGAAAGCATTCAAATAGGACGCGGCATTATAGCGGCATCACTTTTATGAGTCGAGAACGGTTATTGCGCGCTGCCGCGTATTTTTTCACAATTCCCAGGTAATTTTCGTCTGAATGCTGGGCAAAAAGCGCAAAATCCAGACAAAACAAAACGGCCCGCAGGCCGTTTTTCATAAAATCTTTAACAACATACTGGAAAAACGCTAACTGTTGCAAATGCGTTTAGGCAATGCTTCCTGCTCCACGACAGGGAGGAGAAGCAAAGATGGTATCCTGCAATCCTTCCCACTCTTTAATGGTATAAGTATGCAGAGCCAGCGCATGAACGGTAGTAGAGAGTTCCTCCGCTAAAGTACTGTAAATCATTCGATGACGATTCAGAAAACGTTCACCCATAAAACGATCGCTGACCAGCACAACTTTAAAATGGCTTTCAGAGCCGGCTGGGACATTGTGACGATAGCTTTCATCCACAACTTCGAGGAATACGGGTTGGAACGCCGTCCTTAATTTTTCTTCTATCCGCTCACGTATCATCATGAAATATCTCCTCCGACAACGCTGAGATGTCACCCATCCCTTTAAATACTAGCCGCTTTAACCGTTTCCATTACAGCTTAACAACAAATAATTAGCTTTCATCCTGTTTTTTCTGTCAAGCGTATGAAGTTTACTGATTTAAAGATTGATTCACCGGCTTCACATCGGTGTTTCTTTTACCCAAGGCGATTATTTCGTCAACATAATGAATTTACATGTCTTACCCACTTCCCCTCGTCGTTGGCGATGTTATGATGGCGGGAATCTTTACCAAACACGCTAAAAAGTCTCTGAGAGCCAGAACATGTTCAAAAAAATCCTCTTCCCGTTAGTTGCTCTGTTTATGCTTGCAGGGTGTGCAAAACCGCCAACAACCATTGAAGTTTCCCCGACGATGACGCTGCCACAGCAAGATCCAAGTCTGATGGGCGTCACCGTTAGCATTAATGGTGCCGATCAGCGTACCGATCAGGCGCTGGCAAAAGTCACCCGCGATAATCAAATCGTTACCCTGACCGCTTCCCGCGATCTGCGTTTCCTGCTGCAAGAAGTGCTGGAAAAACAGATGACCGCTCGCGGTTATATGGTTGGCCCGAATGGCCCGGTTAATCTGCAAATCATCGTTAGCCAACTGTATGCCGACGTGTCCCAGGGCAACGTGCGCTACAACATTGCTACCAAAGCAGATATCGCCATCATTGCCACCGCGCAGAATGGCAACAAAATGACTAAAAACTATCGTGCCAGCTACAACGTTGAAGGTGCGTTCCAGGCCTCCAACAAAAACATCGCTGATGCGGTTAACAGTGTGCTGACCGACACCATTGCTGATATGTCTCAGGACACCAGCATCCACGAATTTATCAAGCAGAACGCACGTTAATTTCTGCCCTCTGGCCCGGTGTAAATCGGGCCTGTAGACGCCCATGTCCAGTCAATATTTACGTATTTTCCAACAGCCACGTTCAGCTATTTTGCTGATCCTGGGTTTTGCTTCCGGGCTGCCGCTCGCCCTGACATCCGGCACGTTACAGGCGTGGATGACAGTCGAGAATATCGATCTTAAAACCATTGGTTTCTTCTCTCTGGTGGGCCAGGCTTACGTATTTAAATTTCTCTGGTCGCCGCTGATGGACCGCTATACCCCGCCGTTCCTCGGACGTCGACGCGGATGGCTGCTCGCTACGCAAGCGTTGCTGTTACTGGCGATTGCGGCGATGGGTTTTCTCGAACCAGGTACGCAACTTCGCTGGATGGCGGCACTGGCGGTGGTTATCGCTTTTTGCTCCGCTTCTCAGGATATTGTCTTTGATGCGTGGAAAACGGATGTACTTCCTGCGGAAGAACGCGGCGCAGGTGCAGCAATCAGCGTGTTGGGTTACCGTTTAGGGATGCTGGTTTCTGGTGGTTTAGCCTTATGGCTGGCAGATAAATGGCTGGGCTGGCAAGGCATGTACTGGTTGATGGCGGCTCTGCTGATCCCCTGCATTATCGCAACGTTGCTTGCGCCAGAACCAACCGACACCATTCCTGTACCCAAAACGCTGGAACAAGCCGTTGTAGCACCGTTGCGTGATTTCTTTGGTCGCAATAACGCATGGCTGATTCTGCTTTTAATCGTGCTGTATAAGCTGGGCGATGCTTTCGCCATGAGTCTGACTACCACCTTTTTGATTCGCGGCGTCGGGTTTGATGCCGGTGAAGTAGGCGTGGTTAACAAAACGCTCGGTCTGCTGGCGACCATCGTCGGCGCGTTGTACGGTGGTATTCTGATGCAGCGTCTTTCGCTGTTCCGTGCATTACTGATTTTCGGCCTTTTACAAGGTGCGTCCAACGCCGGTTACTGGCTGCTTTCGGTGACTGATAAGCATCTCTACAGCATGGGCGCAGCCGTCTTTTTCGAAAACCTATGTGGCGGGATGGGCACATCGGCATTTGTGGCGCTGTTAATGACGCTGTGTAATAAGTCATTCTCCGCTACTCAGTTTGCCCTGCTCTCGGCGCTTTCCGCTGTCGGACGGGTTTATGTCGGCCCCGTGGCGGGCTGGTTTGTTGAATCACACGGCTGGTCGACATTCTATCTTTTCTCCGTCGCCGCCGCCGTACCTGGGCTTATTTTACTGCTGGTTTGCCGCCAGACGCTTGAATATACACGGGTCAACGACAACTTTATCCTACGTACCGAATATCCGTCAGGTTATGCTTTTGCCATGTGGACACTGGCGGCGGGCGTCGGTCTGTTAAGCGTGTGGTTACTGCTGTTGACGCTGGACGCGCTGGATTTGACCCACTTCTCTTTCCTGCCAGCTCTGCTGGAAGTCGGCGTTTTAGTCGCCCTGGGCGGCGTCGTGCTTGGCGGTTTTCTGGATTATCTGGCGCTACGAAAAACGCATCTGACGTAATCTGTGAATATAATTTAGCTGTAGTAATCACACGACGTAATTATTACGGCTAAATAAGCATCAGCATCGCTTAATAATATTTGTTCTTTTGTGCGGCTTAGATTTCGGAAATTATTGACGTAATTTATATGTTTTATTTTTTTACACGATTCAGCTAATGACTCTTTATTTTTCCACGCCTGCTTTGTCACCTTCATGATAATTAATTGTTAAATAATTGTTTTATTTTAGATTGGTTATACCAATTACCATCCCCACCACCTTCTGCACTCCCCTTTCGTTATAACGCCCTTTTGCAACAGCTTCTTAAAATCAACCTGATATGTTTTGCAACATATGTGACCTGACAGCCAAATCCAAGTAACAGGAATTTAATCATGTTTACAGTAATGTAACCTTCCCGTAAAATGCCCACACACTTTAAACGCCACCAGATCCCGTGGAATTGAGGTCGTTAAATGAGACTCAGGAAATACAATAAAAGTTTGGGATGGTTGTCATTATTTGCAGGCACTGTATTGCTCAGTGGTTGTAATTCTGCGCTGTTAGATCCCAAAGGACAGATTGGTCTGGAGCAACGTTCACTGATACTGACGGCATTTGGCCTGATGTTGATTGTCGTTATTCCCGCAATCTTGATGGCTGTTGGTTTCGCCTGGAAGTACCGTGCGAGCAATAAAGATGCTAAGTACAGCCCGAACTGGTCACACTCCAATAAAGTGGAAGCTGTGGTCTGGACGGTGCCTATCTTAATCATCATCTTCCTTGCAGTACTGACCTGGAAAACCACTCACGCTCTTGAGCCTAGCAAGCCGCTGGCACACGACGAGAAGCCCATTACCATCGAAGTGGTTTCCATGGACTGGAAATGGTTCTTCATCTACCCGGAACAGGGCATTGCTACCGTGAATGAAATCGCTTTCCCGGCGAACACTCCGGTGTACTTCAAAGTGACCTCCAACTCCGTGATGAACTCCTTCTTTATTCCGCGTCTGGGTAGCCAGATTTATGCCATGGCCGGTATGCAGACTCGCCTGCATCTGATCGCCAACGAACCCGGTACTTATGACGGTATCTCTGCCAGCTACAGCGGCCCGGGCTTCTCAGGCATGAAGTTCAAAGCTATCGCAACGCCGGATCGTGCCGCATTCGACCAATGGGTCGCAAAAGCCAAACAGTCGCCGAACACCATGTCTGACATGGCTGCGTTCGAAAAACTGGCCGCGCCTAGCGAATACAACCAGGTGGAATATTTCTCCAACGTGAAACCAGATTTGTTTGCCGATGTGATTAACAAGTTTATGGCTCACGGTAAGAGCATGGACATGACCCAGCCAGAAGGTGAGCACAGCGCACACGAAGGTATGGAAGGCATGGACATGAGCCACGCGGAATCCGCCCATTAAAGGGGTTGAGGAAGAATAAAGATGTTCGGAAAATTATCACTTGATGCAGTCCCGTTCCATGAACCTATCGTCATGGTTACGATCGCTGCCATTATTTTGGGAGGTCTGGCGCTCGTTGGCCTGATCACTTACTTCGGTAAGTGGACCTACCTGTGGAAAGAGTGGCTGACCTCCGTCGACCATAAACGCCTTGGTATCATGTATATCATCGTGGCAATTGTGATGCTGCTGCGTGGTTTTGCTGACGCCATTATGATGCGTAGCCAGCAGGCCCTTGCCTCGGCGGGCGAAGCTGGCTTCCTGCCGCCTCACCACTACGATCAGATCTTCACCGCGCACGGCGTGATTATGATCTTCTTCGTGGCGATGCCTTTCGTTATCGGTCTGATGAACCTGGTGGTTCCGCTGCAGATCGGCGCGCGTGACGTTGCGTTCCCGTTCCTCAACAACTTAAGCTTCTGGTTTACCGTTGTTGGTGTGATTCTGGTTAACGTTTCTCTCGGCGTGGGCGAGTTTGCGCAGACCGGCTGGCTGGCCTATCCACCGCTATCGGGAATAGAGTACAGTCCAGGGGTCGGTGTCGATTACTGGATATGGAGTCTCCAGCTATCCGGTATTGGTACGACGCTAACCGGTATCAACTTCTTCGTTACCATTCTGAAGATGCGCGCACCGGGCATGACCATGTTCAAGATGCCAGTATTTACCTGGGCATCACTGTGCGCAAACATTCTGATTATTGCTTCCTTCCCAATTCTGACGGTTACCGTCGCGTTGTTGACCCTGGATCGCTATCTGGGCACCCATTTCTTTACTAACGATATGGGTGGCAACATGATGATGTACATCAACCTGATTTGGGCCTGGGGCCACCCGGAAGTTTACATCCTGATCCTGCCTGTTTTCGGTGTGTTCTCCGAAATTGCGGCAACCTTCTCGCGTAAACGTCTGTTTGGTTATACCTCGCTGGTATGGGCAACCGTCTGTATCACCGTGCTGTCGTTCATCGTCTGGCTGCACCACTTCTTTACGATGGGTGCGGGCGCGAACGTAAACGCCTTCTTTGGTATCACCACAATGATTATCGCCATCCCGACCGGGGTGAAGATCTTCAACTGGCTGTTCACCATGTATCAGGGCCGCATCGTATTCCATTCTGCGATGCTGTGGACTATCGGTTTTATCGTCACCTTCTCGGTGGGCGGTATGACTGGCGTGCTGCTGGCAGTACCGGGCGCGGACTTCGTTCTGCATAACAGCCTGTTCCTGATTGCGCACTTCCATAACGTTATCATCGGCGGCGTGGTCTTCGGCTGCTTCGCAGGGATGACCTACTGGTGGCCTAAAGCGTTCGGTTTCAAACTGAACGAAACCTGGGGTAAACGCGCGTTCTGGTTCTGGATCATCGGCTTCTTCGTTGCCTTTATGCCGCTGTATGCGCTGGGCTTTATGGGTATGACCCGTCGTTTGAGCCAGCAGATTGACCCGCAGTTCCACACTATGCTGATGATTGCAGCCAGCGGTGCGGTACTGATTGCGCTGGGTATTCTCTGCCTCGTGATTCAGATGTACGTTTCTATTCGCGACCGCGACCAGAACCGTGATCTGACTGGTGACCCGTGGGGTGGCCGTACGCTGGAGTGGGCAACCTCTTCCCCGCCTCCGTTCTATAACTTTGCCGTTGTGCCGCACGTTCACGAGCGTGATGCATTCTGGGAAATGAAAGAGAAAGGCGAAGCGTACAAAAAGCCTGACCACTATGAAGAAATTCATATGCCGAAAAACAGCGGCGCCGGTATCGTCATTGCGGCTTTCTCCACCATCTTCGGTTTCGCCATGATCTGGCATATCTGGTGGCTGGCGATTGTTGGCTTCGCAGGCATGATCATCACCTGGATCGTGAAAAGCTTCGACGAGGACGTGGATTACTACGTGCCGGTGGCAGAAATCGAAAAACTGGAAAACCAGCATTTCGATGAGATTACTAAGGCAGGGCTGAAAAATGGCAACTGATACTTTGACGCACGCGACTGCCCACGCGCACGAACACGGGCACCACGATGCAGGCGGAACCAAAATCTTCGGATTCTGGATCTACCTGATGAGCGACTGCATTCTGTTCTCCATCTTGTTTGCTACCTATGCCGTTCTGGTGAACGGCACCGCAGGCGGCCCGACAGGTAAGGACATTTTCGAACTGCCGTTCGTTCTGGTTGAAACCTTCTTGCTGTTGTTCAGCTCCATCACCTACGGCATGGCGGCTATCGCCATGTACAAAAACAACAAAAGCCAGGTTATCTCCTGGCTGGCGTTGACCTGGTTGTTTGGTGCCGGATTTATCGGGATGGAACTCTATGAATTCCATCACCTGATTGTTAACGACATGGGCCCGGATCGCAGCGGCTTCCTGTCAGCGTTCTTTGCGCTGGTCGGGACACACGGTCTGCACGTCACTTCCGGTCTTATCTGGATGGCGGTGCTGATGGTGCAAATCGCCCGTCGCGGCCTGACCAGCACTAACCGTACCCGCATCATGTGTCTGAGCCTGTTCTGGCACTTCCTGGATGTGGTGTGGATCTGTGTGTTCACTGTTGTTTATCTGATGGGGGCGATGTAATGAGTCATTCTAACGTGAGCGGCGGCGCATCCCATGGCAGCGTAAAAACCTATATGACAGGGTTTATCCTGTCGATCATTCTGACGGTGATTCCGTTCTGGATGGTGATGTCAGGTTCTGCCTCTCCGGCCGTAATTCTGGGAACAATCCTGGCAATGGCAGTGGTACAGGTTCTGGTGCATCTGGTGTGCTTCCTGCACATGAATACCAAATCAGATGAAGGCTGGAACATGACGGCGTTTGTCTTCACCGTGCTAATCATCGCTATCCTGGTTGTAGGCTCCATCTGGATCATGTGGAACCTTAACTACAACATGATGATGCACTAAGAGCGGCGGTTATGATGTTTAAGCAATACCTGCAAGTAACGAAACCAGGCATCATCTTTGGCAACCTGATCTCGGTGATTGGGGGATTTTTGCTGGCCTCGAAGGGCAGCATTGATTATCCCCTGTTTATCTACACGTTGGTTGGGGTGTCACTGGTTGTGGCGTCGGGTTGTGTGTTTAACAACTACATCGACAGGGATATCGACAGAAAGATGGAAAGGACGAAGAATCGGGTGCTGGTTAAAGGCCTGATCTCTCCTGCTGTCTCGCTGGTGTACGCCACCTTGCTGGGTATTGCTGGCTTTATGCTGCTGTGGTTTGGCGCGAATCCGCTGGCCTGCTGGCTGGGGGTGATGGGCTTTGTGGTTTATGTCGGCGTTTATAGCCTGTACATGAAACGCCACTCTGTCTACGGCACGTTGATTGGTTCTCTCTCCGGCGCAGCGCCGCCGGTGATTGGCTACTGTGCAGTGACAGGCGACTTCGATAGCGGCGCAGCAATCCTGCTGGCTATCTTCAGCCTGTGGCAAATGCCCCACTCTTATGCTATCGCCATTTTCCGCTTTAAGGATTATCAGGCGGCAAACATTCCGGTACTGCCGGTGGTGAAAGGCATTTCGGTAGCGAAGAATCACATCACGCTGTATATCATCGCCTTTGCTGTTGCCACGCTGATGCTCTCTCTTGGCGGTTACGCTGGATACAAATATCTGGTGGTCGCTGCGGCAGTCAGCGTCTGGTGGTTAGGTATGGCTCTGCGTGGTTATAAAGTTGCTGATGACCGAATCTGGGCGCGCAAGCTATTCGGCTTCTCTATCATCGCCATCACTGCCCTTTCGGTAATGATGTCCGTTGATTTTATGGTGCCGGACTCGCATACGCTGCTGGCTGCAGTTTGGTAACTGCGACTTCCCTGTTAAAAAAGGTGCTACGGCACCTTTTTTCTTAGCATTAGAAACATATCCCTCACGAAATATTTACTAAAAAATCCGCATGTTTACCCCATTCGTTTGCCGCTTTACACTAGTCGCGAATTTAAAACAGAGGTGGTAATGAACGATTATAAAATGACGCCAGGCGAGCGGCGCGCGACCTGGGGTTTAGGAACCGTATTTTCATTGCGTATGCTGGGCATGTTTATGGTTCTGCCGGTTCTGACCACGTACGGCATGGCTCTGCAAGGCGCCAGTGAAGCGTTGATCGGTATTGCGATTGGCATTTATGGTCTGACTCAGGCCGTTTTTCAGATTCCATTTGGCCTGCTTTCCGACCGCATAGGCCGTAAACCGCTTATCGTTGGCGGGTTAGCTGTGTTTGTCGCGGGTAGCGTGATTGCCGCGCTTTCCGACTCCATCTGGGGGATCATTCTGGGTCGGGCGTTACAAGGCTCCGGTGCGATTGCCGCCGCCGTTATGGCGCTGCTTTCCGATCTCACTCGTGAACAAAACCGCACCAAAGCGATGGCATTTATCGGTGTCAGTTTTGGCATTACCTTCGCCATTGCAATGGTGCTTGGCCCGATCATCACACACAAACTTGGGCTACACGCGCTCTTCTGGATGATCGCTATTCTGGCAACGACCGGCATTGCGTTGACCATTTGGGTTGTGCCTAACAGCCGCACGCACGTACTTAATCGTGAGTCCGGGATGGTGAAAGGCAGTTTCAGTAAAGTGCTGGCGGAACCACGCCTGCTGAAACTCAACTTCGGCATTATGTGTCTGCACATGTTGCTGATGTCGACGTTTGTTGCTCTACCTGGGCAACTGGCTAACGCGGGTTTTCCGGCGGCTGAACACTGGAAGGTCTATCTGGCGACGATGTTAATCGCCTTTGGCTCGGTTGTGCCTTTCATTATCTACGCCGAAGTTAAGCGCAAGATGAAGCAAGTTTTTGTCTTCTGCGTCGGGTTGATCGTGGTTGCGGAAATTGTGTTGTGGAACGCACAAACGCAGTTCTGGCAACTGGTGGTCGGCGTGCAGCTTTTCTTTGTGGCGTTTAATTTGATGGAAGCCCTTCTGCCTTCACTTATCAGTAAAGAGTCGCCAGCAGGTTACAAAGGCACGGCGATGGGCGTTTACTCCACCAGCCAGTTTCTTGGCGTGGCGATTGGCGGTTCGCTGGGCGGCTGGATTGACGGCATGTTTGACGGTCAGGGCGTATTTCTCGCTGGTGCAATGCTGGCTGCGGTGTGGCTGGCAGTCGCCAGTACCATGAAAGAACCGCCATATGTCAGCAGCTTACGCATTGAAATCCCGGCGGACATTGCCGCAAACGAGGCGTTAAAAGTGCGTTTGCTGGAAACTGAAGGCGTCAAAGAAGTGTTGATTGCAGAAGAAGAACATTCGGCTTACGTGAAAATCGACAGCAAAGTGACGAATCGCTTTGAGGTTGAACAGGCAATTCGCCAGGCATAAAAACGAGGCTAAATTGCCTGATGCGCTACGCTTACCAGGCCTACAAAGTTGCTGTAATCTTTTGAAATCACAAACTATTGCAGGCCAGATAAGGCGTTCACGCCGCATCCGGCATGAACAGAGCGCACGTTGTCGAGATTAATCGCGGAAGTTTTTGAACTGGAACGGCTGACCGAGATCGCCACCGCGAACCATCGCCATCACAGCCTGCAAATCGTCACGGGATTTGCCAGTTACGCGGATCTCATCGCCCTGAATTTGCGCCTGCACTTTCAGTTTGCTGTCTTTGATCATCTTGACGATTTTCTTCTGAGTCGCGCTCTCAATGCCCTGCTTCAGTTTCGCTTCCACAAACCAGGTTTTACCGCTATGAACGATATTTTCCGGCACATCCAGCGAACTGCCTTCAATGCCGCGTTTGAGCAGTTTGGCACGCAGAATATCCAGCAACTGATTGACCTGGAAATCGGACTCGCTCAGCACTTTGATAGTTTTGTTGGCGTCGTTCAGCTCAAACGACGCTTCAACGTTACGGAAGTCAAAACGAGACTCTACTTCGCGACTCGCGTTATCGACCGCGTTACGCGCTTCCTGAAGATCAACTTCAGAGACAATATCGAAAGATGGCATCTTTTTCTCTCCCTTCATTTTTGATGCGAAGCATAATACCTGCAAAGTTAAATAACAGACAGTCCTGCGCCAGGACGTATCCCTTAATTGTGCATG
>NZ_PZKQ01000124.1:0-593 GCF_003046645.1 Escherichia sp. MOD1-EC6475
AATGATGCATGAGAATTGCCACCACCACGGCAAGTAACGCCATGATCACCAGTGATTGCCGTGGTGCGACACTGGCTCGCCGGCGATCACGTTTACCGAAACTAAATGCCACAACGACAGTAGTACCAAGATCGATAGCAGCGAAAAAGGCCATAATGACCATATTGAAGCTGTCCGCCAACCCAACGCCCGCCATCGCATCTTTTCCCAGCCAACTGACCAGAAAAGTGCTCAGCACGCCCATCAACAGGACACAGGCATTCTCCATAAAGATAGGAACAGCAAGCGGAGTTATTTCGCGCCAGAACAACACTTTGTAACTCTTACGTTTTGAGTGCCAGCGAGTGTGGCGAACAACCTGGCGTAAAGCTGAGGGGATATTCAAAGCCGACCTTAATTGCAGAAAGTGAAACCACATTTCAAATAATGAGGGAGAATCAGAAAAGCTGCAAAGATTTTCGCCGACAAATTGTCTGCAAATGCAACAAACTGTTGATAGAAACGGCAAACGGTTGAGGAATATAAAAAACAGGTTTGACAAAATATTTTTCGCCGTTAAGATGTGCCTCAACAGCGATTCCTCTGTAGTTCAG
>NZ_PZKQ01000125.1:0-552 GCF_003046645.1 Escherichia sp. MOD1-EC6475
CCCATGAGGCGGACCAAATAGGCATAAACAACGCGTTTAGCCAAATAAGAATCACAACCACGTGTTTAACCTGGGGATCCTGGGTATAAAACGACGCCATAGCCCCCGCAAAAGGAGCCGTTAACCAGGCTATCGCTGTTAACCCAAGGGTGGACAACCAGAAAACATGCCTCAACTGTATTTCTGCTTGCGCTATCTGCCCTACTCCCAGCCTTCGACCAGTAATTATCGTAGAAGCAGAACCGAGCGCACTCCCAGGTAAATTGATAAGAGCCGCAATCGAAAAAGCGATAAAATTCCCGGCAATAACGCTGGTTCCCATACCGGCAACAAACATTTGTGTTAATAACCGGCCACTGGTAAATAATACTGATTCAACACTCGCTGGAATACCAATTCCCATAACTTCCCAGATAATGCTGAAATTCAATGGCTTAAAATAGCTCTTTAACGAGATTCGTAGCGCAGGATTAAAGCCAATCGCCAGTACCCACAAAATTGCAATTGCGCCAATATAACGGGAAATAGTTAATCCCAGCCCAGCCCCAACAA
>NZ_PZKQ01000126.1:0-270 GCF_003046645.1 Escherichia sp. MOD1-EC6475
TCATAGAATAGTATCCAAATGTGCTTTTTTTTGGATAACGGCACTTATTGTTATATTCATGAAGATTATAATCACAAGGGAATACATAATGAAAAGAAAAGTTCTGGCAATGCTGGTCCCGGCGTTATTAGTTGCTGGCGCAGCAAATGCGGCTGAAATTTATAATAAAAATGGCAATAAAGTTGATTTCTACGGCAAGATGGTTGGTGAGCGCATCTGGTCGAACACTGATGATAATAACAGCGAAAACGGGTAATGCTGCCAACTTAC
>NZ_PZKQ01000014.1:0-10954 GCF_003046645.1 Escherichia sp. MOD1-EC6475
TGCACGTAATCAGCAAGCGATATACGCAGCGAATTGAGCGGCATAACCTGAATCTGAGGCAGCACCTGGCACGGCTGGGACGGAAGTCGCTGTCGTTCTCAAAATCGGTGGAGCTGCATGACAAAGTCATCGGGCATTATCTGAACATAAAACACTATCAATAAGTTGGAGTCATTACCGAAAATACTCAAATGCCCTCCTCATTGGACGAAAAAAATGCTGGTGGGAGCACTCCACCAGCATTAAAAGTGACACTGTAACTATCAGCGAACGTAAATAGTGCCGCCGTTCTCTTTTTCCCATGCATCGCTACGTGCATAGCAAACATCGAGAAGTCTTCTTGCCGCAGTTTCCTCTAAACCCAATTCGACAACCAACTGCTCATGACGGCGGGTAACCACATCAAACAGGGTATGCAGCCCTTTAGTTGCCAGATCATCAATGAATTCCGGTTCGAACGGCAGCTCTGCATCTGCCAACATAACCTCTTGCGCCCACTCAACTCGACGGACCAATTCCGGGCGGCGGCTTTCCATCTCTTTACAGATCAATTCATGGAAGAACTCTACCCAACCTTCCGGCTGAAACTCGCGGAAAATTGCCAACGGCTGGAAGTTTGGCATCAACCATTCGTTGATTCGGATATCAATGGCATAGCCCATGTCGCAGCAGAACTGATAAGCAAAGTCCAGCTTAGAAACGATATAAGGACGCTCGTTATTGAACTCTTTAGGCGATGAGATCCCATAAGCCAGGAGGCGCGGGAAGAAGGAGATTTGCCCTAACGTCGGATGAAGTTTGCTTGCAGGGAAACGGCGCTCAGTAATGCCATACATTTCCTTCTTGAGCGTCGCAAATTTGGCATTCTCATTAACCAGCGCGGTAACCTCTGCTTTTTTATTAGCAAATGCCACGCGCGCCTCGCTTGCATCTTTAATAGTTTTTTTGAGCTGTTGGTTAAGGTCGGCGACCTGCTTACGCAGTTCCTGTCGCTCGCTTTTAGCTTTGTTATAGCGTTTCTCAAGGTTAAAAGGATCAAGTTTCATGATCTCTTTATATTGAGATTTTAGCGTTGAAATCTGTAAGTTCCGCAGTTCAACCATCGCGGTCATTTCATTGAGTTTTGTTTCCAGCTCAATGCTTATACGTTCGGCATTATCAGCACGCTGGTTGGCGTCATGCGTCGCATCGTCGATCGCGTCCTGTTGCTGGCGTTTCAAATGTTCAATTTGCAGCTGAAGCTCTTCAATTTCTTTACCCTTCAGACCGAGATCCAACTGCATATTTTCAGCTGCATCTACCAGGGAGTTATGGCTATCAGCTTCTGCGTTATAAACATCAATAAGCTGTGCGTGAAGCATCTCCGCTGACTGAACCGCATTATCAAAAAAACGTGCTGTGAGGTCATCACAACTAACGCGGCGTTGCGCGGCCCGGATGTTCTGGATAATGGCCGGGATACCGGCATTCAGGACATCAGGGATAGATACATTTTCGATTGATTGGTTTTGTGCTGAAGTGCTCATTTCAAAGTTCCGTATTAGCTTGTGCTTCGGTCATTTTTCCTAAGTATGAAGGTGGAAGGACTACGCAATTTGTATCCAGTCCCTCACCTATGGCAGCCTGTAAAATTCTGGCTAAGGTGAGTCTCTTGTTGCGATACCTGGTGATGACATGCCTGATACCGCCGGTCGGCGTAACAAAGGCGATCAGCCAGTAGTGATATTTCCGTCGGAATGGCCACATAGTGCACCTTGTAGATTGCTCTAATAAAAAACATGATGAGTGTACATCACGTTTTAAAAATAATGAATTATTAGAGCAATATTATTCTGATTCTCGCTCAAAAAAATGAGCTGATAAGGGGAAGCCAATCCTCTGACACTTCGCGAGGTCGCGGTTTGCCGTGGAAAAAGATTATTCGGCAGTCTTTTGGTAATGCCCCATTCCCCCTGGAGTAACGCGCGCTCGCATATTTCGAACCAGGTTCCACAACATCGGCCTTGTAACTTACAAACCATCCCGGATACAGATCCTGAAATGCTGGTGTATCATCACCCATAACCTTCCGCAAAAACCCCTGATCACCCCAGCATTCAGTAGTAACACAACGAGCAATCCAACCTTCCGGATCTTGCCAGAATGCACTCCAGATATGCGCTTTTACACTATTTGGTATCCACAGGGCACCGCTGCCACGATATTGTGGATGGTAAAAATCCCTAAGCATGGTGAAGCTGGTTGGTGGATTCTCTAGGATTGGGCGTATATCACCGGCAATAACCGTGTCCAAATCCAGATAGAACAGATCATCGGTTATATCCGGTCGGAACAACTCGATTTTCGCCCACCAGCCACGGCACTTTTGCCACTGGTTGATCAATGGGACAACTTTGACGCCAGGTACATGTAAACGCTTCAGGTCTGTCAGGCAAATAATTTCATAGCCTTTTGGCAGTTGATTAACAAGCCACTGCACATCGGAAGCGTTATAGTCACCACCAGAGCGAAGAACTAAAGCAATCTTCATGCTGCACCATCACCTTTCACTTTCATCAATGTCAGGTTTCCGCAAAATACGGCACCTGTGTCGATATAATGCTGATTCCAGAATGTCTTCGGGCTTTTCACCGGAGTGTGACCAAAGATAAAACGATCTGCGCCAGAAATTTCGCCACCAATATCATCCATCGAATCACTGATACGCTCGCGCGCCCAGACAACGTTGAAAAGCGGCACCTCCTTACCGAATTGATATTCATTATGGCTTTGTTGAATAAATCGAACTTTTGCTGAGTTGAAGGATCAGATCACGCATCCTCCCGACAACACAGACCATTCCGTGGCAAAGCAAAAGTTCAGAATCACCAACTGGTCCACCTACAACAAAGCTCTCATCAACCGTGGCTCCCTCACTTTCTGGCTGGATGATGAGGCGATTCAGGCCTGGTATGAGTCGGCAACGCCTTCATCACGAGGAAGGCCCCAGCACTATTCTGATCTCGCCATCACCACCGTTCTGGTGATTAAACGCGTATTCCGGCTGACCCTGCGGGCTGCGCAGGGTTTTATTGATTCCATTTTTGCCCTGATGAACGTTCCGTTGCGCTGCCCGGATTACACCAGTATCAGTAAGCGGGCAAAGTCGGTTAATGTCAGTTTCAAAACGTCCACCCGGGGTGAAATCGCACACCTGGTGATTGATTCCACCGGGCTGAAGGTCTTTGGTGAAGGCGAATGGAAAGTCAGAAAGCACGGCAAAGAGCGCCGTCGTATCTGGCGAAAGTTGCATCTTGCTGTTGACAGCAACACACATGAAGTTGTCTGTGCAGACCTGTCGCTGAATAACGTCACGGACTCAGAAGCCTTCCCGGGCCTTATCCGGCAGACTCACAGAAAAATCAGGGCAGCCGCGGCAGACGGGGCTTACGATACCCGGCTCTGTCACGATGAACTGCGCCGCAAAAAAATCAGCGCGCTTATTCCTCCCCGAAAAGGAGCAGGTTACTGGCCCGGTGAGTACGCAGACCGCAACCGTGCCGTTGCTAATCAGCGGCTGAGCGGAAGCAATGCACGGTGGAAATGGACAACGGAATATAACCGTCGCTCGATAGCGGAAACGGCAATGTACAGAATGAAGCAGTTGTTGGGAGATTCACTGACGCTGCGTGACTACGATGGTCAGGTAGCGGAAGCTATGGCCATGGTGCGTGCGTTGAACAGGATGACAAAGGCTGGGATGCCAGAAAGCGTGCGTATTGCCTGAAAATCCAGCCAGCTACAGGGTCGTTCGCACGAAATCTTATTTATTCAACAAAACCGTTTACATGTGGAAATCCCGTATAGAAACAATCCACAGCATCAACCACTATGCCTCCAAACTGTAATAACCATTCACTCTAATTTGGTGGCAGCTATGAAACAAAAACAATATGGCTTCTATATCGACAGCAGTAGATGTACAGGATGTAAAACCTGTCAGGTTGCCTGTAAAGATAAAAATCAACTGCCTATTGGTGTCAATTTTCGTCGGGTATATGAATACGCCGGAGGTAGTTGGACTCAAGCCGGAAAAGATATCTGGCGACAAGACGTTTTCGCTTATTACCTCTCCGTCAGCTGTAATCACTGCGCCGATCCGGCCTGTACCAAAGTTTGCCCTACCGGCGCTATGCATAAGCGTACACAGGATGGTTTAGTTGTTGTTGATGAGCAAATTTGTATCGGTTGTCGATACTGCGAAATGGCCTGTCCGTATGGAGCGCCGCAGTATAACAGCGAGAAGAAACACATGACAAAATGTGATGGCTGTTATGAATTAATCGAACAAAATAAAAAACCGCTGTGTGTTTCATCGTGTCCGTTACGGGCGCTCGATTTTGGGCCAATCGACGAACTAAGAGAAAAATATGGTGATATTACTGATATCGCCCCACTTCCCCAATCGTCGTTTACCCAACCGTCTATCACGATCAATCCCAATCCTCATGGGAAGCCAACGTCAGAGTATCGTGGAACGATTGTTAATAAATCGGAGCTATAACTATGCATGAATTACCTTTGGTCTTCTTTACCGTACTTATGCAAGCCGTTGCCGGTAGCTTTATTCTGCTTTGGTTAATTAAGCTGATCCCTGCCGCTCAGCTACAAACCTCAGGCCAACAATTTTCACTGGCAATATTCTCTCTTTGGCCGCTGTTAGCACTGGCGGGGCTCGCCGCGTTAACACATTTAGGCCAACCATTAAGAGCCCTAAACGTACTCTTTGGCCTAAAACATCTTTCTCCCATGAGCCTCGAGATCGTCATGGTGCTCATTTTTAGTTTGCTTGGCCTAAGCACCAGTTTCTTACTATTGAAAAAAGTAAAAGGAGCGCCACTGCTCCTGTGCGCTGTTCTGGCGGCACTGGCAGCCATCGGTGTTCTATTTGCCATCGCAAACGTTTATTTTTTACCAACAGTTTCTCTTTGGTCTACGCCGTGGACCGTTATTAACTTTGTATTTAGCGGTATTTTGTCCGGCTCATTATTAAGCGCCCTTCTGTTGTACGCATTTCGTAACAGAAACGGGAGTTCAACATCGTTCATATACATCATGAAACCCATTTGGGGCGCGGTACTCTTTCTATTTATCCTGTTTTCCTGTGGCTATTTGTTTGCTCTAAACGGAGAAGTTAGCGCAATTCCTGTATGGCTTAAAGCTATTCAAGTTATTCGAATCCTGTTATTGGCATCCGCATTTCTCTGCTGCCTTTTAATGAATTTATCCACGCAAATAACGGGCAAGTTAGCCGCTGTAACAACGGCTGTCATTATTGCCGAGCTCTTAGGAAGAGTCTTTTTCTATGAACTTATTTTACTGCAACAGCTTTAAGGCAATCGGACTTAACGCCGCGATATAAGGATTTTATTATGTCTACACAACAAAATATAACGCAAGCAGTCGACCATTCTGATTTATCCCGCAGGCGCTTTTTAAAACTGAGCTCTTTTCTCGGTATGGGCGCCTATTTATCGACTCACTCTATGAATGCTATCGCTGCGGCTGTTATTGATACTCACGTAGGTGAAGTTGCCAAATGGCACAATTGCTGGGCACATTGTCATTCCAGTTGCTTATTAAAAATCGTGACTGAAAACGGTGAAATAAAACGTATTGAAACGGACGACCAAGGCGATGATACATTTGGTCGCCATCAAGTCAGAGCTTGTTTACGCGGCCGATCTTTGCATAAACGAACCTTCGCTCCCGACAGATTAAAATACCCAATGAAACGCATCGGCAAACGTGGCGAAGGTAAATTTAAGCGCATCAGTTGGGAAGAAGCACTAACGGAAGTGCACGATAAGCTAAGTCATATCATCCGTGAATATGGTAATCAGGCAATCTTCAGCCGAATCGGTTACGGAAAACCGGACGGTTCTTATCACTATGTTCCCAGATTTCTGAATATGATCGGCGGCTACCTATCGCCGGAAGGTAATTACAGTAGTCACCAGATTGATACGGCTTCTCAATATACTTACGGCGATAAATCTTATACGTTCGGCAGCGCACCAACGGAAATGGCGCGTTCAGATCTGATTGTTTATTTTGGAAATAATCCGGCCAATACGCGAATGAGCGGTGGCAGCGATACTTACCATTATCAATGGTACAAAAAGCAAAACTCCGCCAGAACAATCGTTATTGATCCTCAATACACAGATACCGCCTGTGGTCGGGAAGATCTTTGGCTGGCTATTCGCCCGGGAAGTGATGCAGCATTAGTTGAAGCAATTGCGTGGGTACTGATAACGGAAGGTTTTACCGATGACGACTTTCTGAAAACACATTGTTACGGTTATGACGAAGAACCGGGTGATAGCGAAAAAAATATTCCTCCGTTAGATAAGCGTTTGGGATACAAAGCTTATATTTTGGGTGAAGGCATCGACGGTATCGCAAAAACGCCAAAATACGCCAGCGCAATCTGCGGCATTCCGGAAGAACAAATTTATCAGTTAGCACGTGAACTTGGCCACGCGAAAGCGCCCTATATTGCTCAAGGTTGGGGCCCCCAGCGTCAGGCTGCCGGAGAACAAACGGCCAGAGCAATATTTATGCTGCCAATTTTGCTGGGTAAAATCGGCTTGCCCGGTACGAATAACGGCGCATCAGACTTTTTGTTCCACACAACAGATGTCATGACAATGCCAACCGGAAAAAACCCGGTTTCGGCAAAAGTTCCCTGCTTTAAATGGCTGGAAGCCGTAGAACGTGGCCATGAAATGACGGCATTAACCGATGGGATCAAAGGCGCACCTAAATTAGATACCGACGTAAAATGCGTCTTTATGTATCAAGGCAACTGGCTGTTAAATCAGCACTCTGACTGCAATGCAACGGCCAAAATATTGGCCGATGAAAGCAAGTTAGAGTTTATTTTCGTGATGGATAATCACATGACAGCCAGCGCTAAATTTGCGGATATTTTACTACCGGATATTACTTGGCTGGAAAACTCTCGTATTGTGGCCTTCTCAACGCATTTGACTATGACTGAACATGTCATTGATCCTATGTACGAGTGCCGCCATCCTTACGATGTCTTTGCCGATCTTGCCGACAAATTTGGTCTCCGCGAAAAATTTACTGAAGGGCGCAGTTGGGATGACTGGCAACGCTATCTGTATAACCAAAGCCGTTTAAAACACACGAATTTTCCGCCTATCGAGATTTTAGAACGAGAAAAAACCGTTCGTCTTCCGTTTGATCCTCTCGCACCGCGATATACGTTAAAAGCGTTTCGGGAAAATCCGGCCCTCAATCCACTGAAAACAGAATCAGGTAAAATTCAGATTTACAGCCATAAACTAGCCAAACTTGCGGAAACATGGACGCTGCCGGCGGGAGATACGATTACGCCATTGCCGCAATATACGCCGACGTGGGAGAGCTATGCCGATGAGGCATTAAGAGAGCAATATCCTTTACAACTCATTGGATTTAAATCAAAAGGACGCCCACACTCAACGTTTCATAACGTTCCGTGGCTGCGGGAAGTCATTGACGATGTTTTAATGATTAATCCTATTGATGCAAAGGCTCGTCATCTTGCTCAAGGGCAGATGGTGCATGTTTATAACGCACGCGGAACGATTCAAATTCCAATACGCATTACGCCAAGAATAATGCCCGGCGTTGTAGCGATGGGCGAAGGTGCATGGTATCAGCCGGATGAGAAAGGCATTGATATCGGTCGATGCATTAATACCCTCACTCGTTTAAAGCCGACGGCCTTAGCGAAAGCCAACCCTCAAGGAACCAATCTGGTCGAAGTCAAACCGATTTAAATTCAACGTTAGCCTCTCAATGGAGGCTAACTCATTGATTTCGTTTTAGCCGGAAATCTATCTCTTTTTATAGGTGAATAAAATGAGCCATCGTATAGAAACTGAAGCTATTACTGAGCGTGAATTGTCACTGGTCAGCTTATCCCTTTTGTATCATTTCTTTTGCTTTGAACCACAAAAGGCACTAATCAACAATATGTTAAACAGCGATATTCTTAATCTTTGGCACAGTAAATGGGACATGGATATTCACGAGACAAACACCTTTTTACAAAATCAAGATGCTCTCGAGCGTTTGCAGGCTGACCATTTAGCCTTATTCGTTGGCATTGGGATGCCAAAAGCCGTTCCATGGGGATCGGTTTATCTGACGGAAGAGAACCTGCTATTACAGCGCTCAACTCATGCATTAACCGCTTTTTTGAAATCCCACCGCATTATACTTTGTACCGATGAACAGCAAATTTCTGACCACATTGGATTATGTTTATCAGTACTCGCCTTGCTATTAAAACAATGGGGAGATTATCCGGAAGAAACCACCGAGCGCACAATACGCGAATTTTTACGCGATCATTTATTGCCATGGAGTGGCCGTTTTTGCGAATTGCTCACCGCCCATGCTGAAACGCCTCTATATGCATTATTAGGAAAAGTCACTAAACGGATATTAAAAGATCAGCAACATCAATGGCAGATTACCCCGCGGCCCCGCACGCTATATTATTGATCTTAAACTTTTACAAACGGATTTTATCTAATGGGGGCCATGAGGTTGCCATTCGTGTGCCGGCGTTCAAAAGTCTCAACTCACGGTTTTATCAGGTTGAGGAAAATATGCCGATCACCATGGCAAAGTCTTCCCCTCCATGCTCTAATCGGCGCCATTAAGAAACCCCGTAATTAAGAGGCTCCTAATACTGTGGCACAATACGTCTATACTATGCATCGTGTCGGAAAAGTTGTTCCTCCGAAGCGACATATTCTAAAAAATATCTCTCTCAGCTTCTTCCCCGGCGCCAAAATTGGTGTGCTTGGTTTAAACGGCGCAGGTAAATCCACGCTATTACGCATTATGGCCGGTATCGACACCGATATCGAAGGTGAAGCGCGTCCGCAGCCGGGCATTAAAATTGGTTATTTGCCGCAAGAACCTAAGCTGAATCCTGAGCAAACCGTAAGAGAAGCAGTTGAAGAAGCCGTCAGTGAAGTCAAAAATGCCTTAACGCGTTTAGACGAAATTTATGCGGCATACGCAGAACCGGATGCAGACTTCGATAAGCTGGCTAAACAGCAAGGCGAAATGGAAGCGATCATTCAATCTCACGATGGACATAATCTGGATAACCAGTTGGAGCGTGCTGCTGATGCATTGCGCCTTCCGCCGTGGGACGCCAAAATTGAGCATTTATCCGGTGGTGAACGCCGTCGCGTTGCACTTTGTCGCCTACTGCTGGAAAAACCGGACATGTTACTGCTCGACGAACCAACCAACCACTTGGACGCAGAGTCCGTTGCCTGGCTGGAACGCTTCCTGCATGACTATGAAGGCACCGTTGTAGCCATTACCCACGACCGTTACTTCCTTGATAACGTCGCAGGCTGGATTCTGGAACTTGACCGAGGTGAAGGTATTCCATGGGAAGGTAACTATTCTTCATGGCTGGAGCAAAAAGATAAGCGTCTGGAGCAAGAAGCCTCTTCCGAAGCCGCTCGCCGCAAATCTATTGAGAAAGAACTTGAGTGGGTTCGCCAGAATCCAAAAGGCCGTCAAGCTAAGAGTAAAGCGCGTCTTGCCCGCTTTGATGAGCTCAATAGCGTTGAATATCAAAAACGCAATGAAACCAGCGAGCTGTTCATTCCGCCCGGCCCTCGTTTAGGCGATAAAGTGCTGGAAGTTCAGAATCTGAAAAAATCTTATGGCGATCGTCTGCTAATAGAAGATTTATCATTCGCGATTCCAAAAGGTGCCATTGTCGGTATTATCGGCCCGAACGGCGCTGGTAAATCAACGCTGTTTCGCATGATTTCCGGTCAGGAGCAGCCTGACAGCGGCACAATCACTTTAGGTGATACCGTAAAAATCGCCTCCGTTGATCAGTTCCGTGACAGTATGGACAATAGCAAAACGGTTTGGGAAGAAGTTTCCGGCGGTCTGGATATTATGCGCATTGGTAACTTTGAACTGCCAAGCCGCGCTTATGTCGGTCGCTTCAACTTCAAAGGCACCGATCAGGGCAAACGCGTTGGCGAGCTTTCCGGCGGCGAACGCGGTCGCTTACATTTAGCTAAACTGCTACAAGTTGGCGGAAATATGCTGCTTCTCGACGAACCGACTAACGATCTGGATATCGAAACGCTGCGTGCGCTCGAAAACGCCCTGTTAGAGTTCCCGGGCTGCGCCATGGTCATTTCCCATGACCGCTGGTTCCTTGATCGTATCGCTACGCACATCCTTGATTACGGCGATGAAGGTAAAGTGGAATTCTTTGAAGGTAACTTTACTGAATACGAAGACTGGAAAAAGCGTACGCTGGGTGCAGAAGCGCTTGAACCTCATCGTATCAAATATAAGAAGATCGCCAAATAATTCTGATCTATTCTTATTAACGGATGTTTTATCAATACACACATTAACGCCCCTTAATTTAGGGGCGTTTTTTCAGGTTGAGCGTAACGGGCTTAATCACTTGAGGAGAGCAGAGATGCCTGCAAACGTTTTATTATTAGGCGCAACCGGATTAATCGGCAGTCATTTACTCGCTATGCTGCAATCCGATCCGCGCATTGAACGCATTTACGCTCCGACGCGCCACCCGCTGTCAAATGCGGGTAACAAAGTGATTAACCCAACGGGCAGTGATGTTCAAATTCTGCTTGATACGCTGACTGAACCCGTTGACGCCGCTTTTTGCTGTTTGGGAACCACACAAAAAACCGCCGGTAGCCGCGCGGCTTTCCGCTTTGCTGATATTACACTTCCCGGGTTATGACTCCAACTTATTGATAGTGTTTTATGTTCAGATAATGCCCGATGACTTTGTCATGCAGCTCCACCGATTTTGAGAACGACAGCGACTTCCGTCCCAGCCGTGCCAGGTGCTGCCTCAGATTCAGGT
>NZ_PZKQ01000127.1:0-210 GCF_003046645.1 Escherichia sp. MOD1-EC6475
CTGGATATGGATTATAACCAGAAACCATATACCCCATTATGGTGAATTCCATCTGAGTTAATGTGTTACCTCTGGTAAATGATAAATAACGACCAATAAATAGTTGTCTGATCTTTTCATTGGCAACATCAAGACCATCATCATTATATATGACAGCAGATATTGCTGAGTTGTGTTTTCGCCAGTAATTAGCTAACGATTGCATATTGC